>JAHFUF010000010.1 GCA_023265235.1 Blastocatellia bacterium | reverse complement strand
CCCCTTTCGGGGCTAAGATATTAACTTACTCATTACAAAGATCTTATTCTTAAGTTGACACCAGTGACACATAGGTTCGCCCCTACTCTATGCCAGGTAATGCCTATTATTTTTAAACTTTAAGACAAAACCTCCGATAAAGTTATCTAAGATAAAAAATATTCAAGCTTTATAACCTAAATCGTAGTCTAAGCACTAATATGGTACAATTTACAGCAAAACTTAACTCCCCTAAGACTATTTCTAAAGGAGGCTGCCTATGCGTATAAATCACTTCAACACAATTCGTAAACTGCTAACAATTGTTTTAACTTTCCAACTTATTTCCCCAACCTTCATTAATGCTCACCCTAATATCTCAAAGCCTAACTACTTGGGCACTTCCTCCTATGTTGTTAATAAAAAAGCTAAGAAAAATTTGGCAGTTAGAACATTAAAACCACTACAACAAAGCTCTAACCTACAGCTATTTGGCCCTAACAACGATACTAACCCTGTAGTAAATGAAACCAATCAAATCCAACTTACTGCTATGGATAATGGTAGTCCTGTTACTGGTGTAACTTTTGAGTCTGGCAGCCCAGATATTGCTTCTATAGATGAAAAAGGAATGGTGTCAGGTAAAGTTCAAGGTTATGCAACTGTCACAGCACGCAGGGGCAACGACAGTGTATCTATTTTTGTTACCGTTGCTAAAGTTAATGGCAACAAAGGTAAACAAGTAACTGGTGATACCAAAGTTGATTCTAGCGGAGCAATTTATATTAGTGACCCTACTAATCACATAATATTTAAACAGGAAAGCTCTAGTGCTGATGCACAGACCTTTGCAGGCCAAACAGGTAGCAGAGGAAAAAGTGATGGTGATGCCCTGAAATCCTTATTTGCAGGCCCTACAGCAGTAGCTGTTGATAATCGTGCCCAAGGTGGAATTTATATTGCTGATACGCTAAATCATAGTATTAGAAAAGTCGATTTTAATAATGCAGTAACCACTGTCTTAGGTACTGGTTCACCTGGAGTAAACACTCAAAGCACTACTTCTTTTTCTCAAGCTGTCTTTCGTAGCCCACAAGGTATAGCAGTAAACTCTGCTGGCAATGTTTTTATTGCTGATACAGAAAACCATGCTATTTATCTAGTTGATTTTACCAAACAAGAGGTTCGTCTATTGGCTGGTGAACCTGGTGTTAGTGGAAAAGTCGATGCTACAGGGCGTTCAGCAAGGCTCTTTCGCCCTACTGCCATAAGTGTTCAATCTGGTAGTACTAGTTTTTTTGGCTCTACAGCTAGCGAAGTGTTAATGGTAGCTGATACAGGAAACAACCGTATTCGCTCAATTTCAATGGATGGGACTGTTACTACATTAGGGAAAATTAATAGTACATCTACTCAGCTTGATTCATTAAGTTCTAACATTTCGCCACTAGCAGAAAGTGACGAATTTGTTTTTAATGCTCCTCGTTCAATCAGTGTTGATGAACTAGGAAATGTTTTTGTGGTAGACAATTCTGGGGCAAAAGTAATTACCCAAACCGCTCAACAAACTAGGGTAATGTCATCTCTTGGACAACCAAATGTTAGTTTTAGCCAAGCAATGAGTGTAGTAGTTAGAGGCACACAAGCCTTTGTCCTAGATAACAAAGCTAGTAGCGACGCAGAAGCCCTAAAAGTAGTCACTGTAGGTCAACCAGCTATTGATAACCTTAGCCAAGATATGGATAAAATCGATGGTGGCTCAGAAATAGTGGTAAAAGGTAAAAATTTTGGCCCAGAAAGTATTGTTGTACTTGGTGATAGCTTGGTAAGAGATGCTATTGTTGAAAGTGCTACTAGTATTCGTCTAATTGTCCCAGCACAAAATGCTCCAGGAAAAAGAACTCTCTCAATACAGACTCGCGGTGGAGTGACTCAACAAGAATTTAGTATTTTCTCCCCTCCTTTCAAAGTCCTTAATGATGGTGAAATTACTACAATTGCTGGTGGTATCCCATTTTTAGGAGATGGTGGCCAAGCCTTGCGTGCTAACTTGAAGTTCTGCCGTAGCGTTGCAACAGATGGCGACGGAAATATTTATATCGTTGACACTGCACATAATCGTATTCGCAAAATTGATAGAGGTGGCACAATTACTAGTGTTGCTGGTACAGGAGCTTCAGGTTCTAGTCCTGATGGCGGGCCAGCAATTGCTACACCTTTAGATTTAGCACCGGCTGGAAGTATTACTGTAGATGAAACAGGTAATCTTTTAATTACTGAAACAACTAATCATCGTGTTCGTCGTGTTGATGGCCAAACTGGAATTATTAGCACTATAGCAGGTAATGGACAACTTGGGTTTTCTGGTGATAATGCTTTGGCAATAAATGCTATGTTGCAATTTCCAGAACATGCTGTAGCAGACTCATCAGGTAATATCTTTATTACTGATAGTAGAAATAACCGTATCCGTAAAGTTGATGCTAAAACAGGGGTTATCACCACTGTTATAGGCAATGGACAAGCTGGATTTTCTGGTGATAATGGGCCTGCCCTACAAGCTAGCCTTAATCTCCCAAGTAAAATTGTATTTGATCCTATGGGCAATCTTTTAATTGCTGACACAGCAAACAATCGTATTCGACTATTTGACACTAAAGCCGGAATCATTAGAACAGTTGCCGGTAATGGTCGTGCAGGTTTTAGTGGTGATGGTGGCTCTCCAACAGAAGCCAGCCTAGATTCCCCTAGAGCTATTACAATTGCACCTGGTGGCGGAATATTTATTGCTGATACAGGAAACCGCCGTATCAGAAGGTTTGATATTAAAGAAGCTAGAATAACTACTATTGCAGGAACAGGAATGCCAGGCTCACTTGGAGAGGGTGAACCAGCTATACGAGCTAATATTGGTATACCTGAGGATGTTGACCTAGATGGTGCGAATAACCTACTTATTGCTGATTCAGAAAATAGCTTAATCCGTAGCGTTGCACGTAACAATATCATTCGTACTATTGCTGGTAATGGCCGTCAAAACTTTGGTGGCGATGGAAATATTAGCCCATTAGCTAGCATTGATCTACTCTTTGATGGCGGTATTGTAACTGATCGTGCAAGCAATATCTTTTTTATTGATCAAAGCAATCAACGCATTCGTCGTATTGATTCTAAAACAGGAGTAATTTCCACTATTGCTGGTAATGGTCAAAAAGGTTTTAGTGGTGATGGCGGCTCTGCCTTGCAAGCAAGCTTACTTAATCCTAAAGGGCTTGCTCTAGACCTAACAGGAAATTTATTAATTGCTGACACTGGTAATAATCGTGTTAGACGAATTGACCAAGCAGGTAGCATTAGGACTATTGCTGGTAATGGTCAACCTGGTTTTAGCGGTGATAATGGAGTTGCGACTAATGCTAGCCTAACACCAACTGCTGTGGCAGTAAACCTTACTGGAGACATTGTAATTGCGACTGTTGCTGATAGGGTTCGTCGTGTTGATGGTCGTACAGGGATAATTTCAACTGTTGCTGGTAATGGTCAAAAAGGTTTTAGCGGTGATGGTGGCCTAGCTACCAATGCTAGTTTTAATAATATTTCAAGCGTTGCTATTGATAAACTTGGGGATTTAATCATTTCTGACCAAGCAAACAACCGTATTCGCCGAGTTGATATGCGTACACGCTTGGTTACTACAATTGCTGGTAATGGAATGCGTGGATTTATGTCTGATGGTGTACCTGCAACTATGACCAGTTTAGCTGGCCCAATGGGGGTTACTGTAGATGTAGATAACAATATAATTTTTGCCGATAGCTTTAACCATCGTATCCGACGAATAAGTATTCGTACTGGAATGATTCAAACTTTAGTTGGAACAAAACGTGGGTTTGATGGCGATGGAGAACCAGGGCTTTCAGCTAGACTTAATAAACCTACTGGCGTAGCAGTCAATCTAGAAGGCGATCTAGCAATCTCTGATACAGATAATAATTCAATTCGTCTAGTTAAACGCTTTGACCGTCTAAATATCGCACCAGATTTTTCTATAAACATCACTCCAGAAATTCAGTCTGTAGTAGCAGGAAACTCTGCTAGTTTCACCGTTGCTGTAGATGCTCTTAACAATTTTACTGGCTCATCTGATTTAACAGCTATGGTTTCACCTCCTAACCGAGGGGTTAATATTAGTTTCTCACCTTCAGCTATTTCTCCTGGTCGTAGTTCTACAATGACTGTTGCTATTAGTCCAGATGTTCAAGCTACTAGCCTAAGTATTCGTATCACCGGAGGAGCAGGGCCACTACGTCGTAGTCGTAATGTGTCTCTTTCTGTTACTAGAGCTAATAACAACCCTACTACAGCAGACTTTTCTTTAAGTGTTTCACCAAATAGCCAAATGGTTAAAGCAGGTTCAACAACTAGTTTTACTATTGGAGTTACTACACGTGGAACACTTAGCCAAGGAGTAAACTTAAGTGCTAGCGTTGACCAAGCAAATAGCAATATTCAAACTAGTTTTTCACCTAGTAGCTTAACAGCTACCGGTGGTAACTCAACGCTAACAGTTACTACTAGTAATAACACTCCTGCAACAACATTTAACATTGCTATTACAGCTACTTCAAGCTCAATTACTCGTAATCAAACAGCCCGTTTATCTATTACGGCACCGCCGCCAGCACCAAGCCCAACCATTACTAATGCTATTTTTACTAAACCAACTCTTACTATTACTGGTACTGCTTTTGGTTTATCAGGAGCGGTAATAAATGTAAACCAGCAAAACATTAGCTCATTTCTTACTAGACAAAGCGACACACAAATTGTTTTAACTGGTACTAAAAAGAAATTGGGTATTAAGAAAGGTGCAAATCAAGTAACTGTTATGGTTAATGGGGTTGTTTCTAATAGTTTTACTTTTAATTTCTAGTGAATTAGTGAAACTAGAAAAATAAGGCTAGCAAAATTGCTAGCCTTATTTTTTCTAAGTTAAGCCTTTACCAAATTAGCAGCTTTTTCTAATAGTTTCTTTTGCCCAAATCCAGTGAAATTTACTAGCAGCTTGGCATGTTCTCCATCACCTTCACGACGTAGTACCAAGCCTTCTCCATATTTAGGGTGTTTGACTCTCATCCCTGGCTTAAAGGTTGTTACTCCTGTTATAGGCTTAACTGATGATACTGATGGAACGGGTGCTAGTTTTTGTGTGGCATAAACATCTATATTGGCGATATTAAGAGGGGTAGAGTCTTTTTTAGAAACATCATTAGACAAAACTGATGTTTCTTTACTAGCAACAGACACAGTATTTTTTGCCCCATCTCGATTAAAGAAATCCTTAACACTATCTGCGCTATTATAGGTCTTTCCTGTATAAGTAGTTTGTTTTTTAGTAGCAAAATTAGTTGTATTTCTATTAGCTCTTTCAGAAATAAAATTAGTTGAACTTGTACGACTACGAGGAATAATCCCTGACTTAACATTTTTTAACCAACTATTTGCCCTTGAAAGATCCTCCATAAGCTCAAAAGGGAACTCAGCTAAAAACTGAGAGGGTTCACAAGAGTTCTCTTCTCCATAAACACGACGTGTAAGCGAATGTACAACATAAAGATACTTTTCTGCTCTTGTAACGCCTACATAACAAAGCCTACGCTCTTCTTCTAGCTCTGCTTCATTAGCAAAAGTTCTAGAATGAGGAAATAGCCCCTGTTCCATTCCTACTAGAAATACAACTGGAAACTCTAAACCTTTAGCACTATGAATAGTCATTAGAGTTACTGGTATTTCGCCATCATAGCTATCTGAATCAGAGACTAAAGCAGCACGATCTAGAAAATCTCTAAGAGTTTCTTCCCTATTTTCTGTTTCCACAGCCGCGTTAACTAGTTCCTCTAAGTTAAGCAGGCGGCCTTCTGATTCAGGAGTATTTTCATCTTTTAGCATCTGGATATAACCACTTTTTTCCATTACTACTTTAACTGTTGATGAAAGCGAACAGTCCAAAGTAAAAGCTTGAAGCTTTTCAATTACTTGCCGAAAATTCAGTAAAACTGCCAGGCTACGACCATTAGCTTTATTACTATTAGTCAACATTAAAATAGCATCCCAATAGGAAATTTGCTCTTGCTTTGCAGTAGTTTCTACTAACTCCCAAGAGGTTTTACCTATTCCTCGTGCAGGAGTGTTAACGATTCTAGACAAAGAAATATTATCATGTGGATTAAGTAATACTTTTAGATAAGCAATTGTGTCTTTGACCTCTGCCCTTTCGTAGAAAGAAAACCCTCCTACAATGTTGTAACGGATCCCTACTCTACGACAAGCTTCTTCAAACAAACGAGATTGAGCGTTTGTACGATAGAGAACTACACAGCGTATATTTGGTTCTTCGCGTAAATGCCGTTGAATACGATTAATAACAAATTCAGCTTCATTATCCCCGTCATAAGCTTGATAGTAACGAACATTTGCTCCAATATCATTAATTGTACGTAACTCTTTTTCTCGTCGTTGTTTGTTATTACGAATTAGGTTATTAGCAACATCCAAAATTACCTTTGTTGATCGGTAATTTTCCGTTAGCTTAACCACAGAGGCACTAGGAAAGAATTTTTCAAAATCTAGGATATTTTGGATGTCTGCTGAGCGAAACTTATAAATAGATTGATCAGGATCACCAACGACACATAGGTTTTGTGTTTGCTCTGTTAAAAGCTTTACTAAAGCAAATTGAGGTGGGTTAGTATCTTGATATTCATCAATCAAAATATAGTTAAACCTTTGATTATAATAATCCCTAGTTTCTTTTGAATAGGTTAAAAGATGAACTGTTTTAAGTAAAAGATCATCAAAATCTAAGGCATTACTACTCCCTAATCTTTGTTGGTAAAGCTTATAAATACCAGCAATAGCATCTCTTTTTAGGTCAATACCAAATTGTGCTTCTGAATTATTAGTAAAACTTTCCCAGCCTAAACCGCGACTTTTAGCACTGCTAATATTTGATTGAACCATTCGTATAGGTAATTGTTTTTCATCTAGATTTAGATCTCTTATACAATGACGAATCATTTTAGCCTGATCATCGCTATCATAAATGGTAAAATCCTTGGTATAGCTTGCGCCATATTCATTACTAGGAAGTTTAGCAATATGTTGCCTTAGCACCCTTACACAAAAGGAATGAAACGTAGAAATCAAAGGCAGGCTAATTATTTTATCATCCTCTGACAAAAGCAGGGTTTTCACCCTATCTCGCATCTCTTCAGCAGCTTTATTAGTAAAAGTAACTGCTAAAACTCTCTCTGGGCGCACTTGCTTTTCTTGAACCAAATAAGCTATTCGATAAGCAATAACTCGTGTTTTACCAGACCCTGCACCAGCTAGAACTAATAATGGCCCTTCGGTAGTAGTAACTGCTTTATATTGTTCGGCATTTAATGTATCAAGTAAACTCATAACTTTCTATAATCTTCTGTTTTGTAGGTTAAGTTGGTGTAAAACCGTTAGACATTAAAATAAAATTTTAGGCGAAATTTAGGAGATGAAGTATGGCAGAAGTAGCCGTAACACGCAAGGGACAACAGCGACTAGAAGAGGGGCATCCTTGGATTTATCGTAGTGATATAGTTATTAAAGGTAAAGAACCTGCTCCTGGGTCAATAGTATCTGTACTTTCTCCTAAGCGACAATTATTAGGACAAGCTTTTTATAGCTCAAAATCTCAAATATCCTTACGTTTATTAACTAGTACTTCTGAAAAGATCAACCATGAGTTTTGGCGTTCACGCTTGCAAATGGCACTTGAGCTACGTAAGCAAGTTGTTAGTCAAGCTGAAGCCTACCGTTTAATACATGGCGATGGAGACTTAATACCTTCACTAGTAATAGATCGCTATCAGGATTATTTTGTAATTCAAACACTTAGCCAAGCAACAGATCTATTACGCCAAACTTGGGTAGAACTCCTAGAAGAAATGTTTCAACCTAAAGCCATTATAGAGCGTAACGATGTTAAAGTACGTAATCTCGAAGGACTTCCAGAGCAAACAGGACTACTACTAGGCGCGTTACCTGAACAATTAGTAGTAACACAAAACGGTATTCGTTTTAATATAGACTTACTAACAGGTCAAAAAACAGGTCTTTTCCTAGATCAAAGGGAAAACCATTTAGTAGCACAATCTTATGCTTATGGCCGAGCACTTGATTGCTTTACATTTAATGGTGGTTTTGCCCTAAATATGGCTAAAACGGCCAAAAGTGTTTTGGCTGTAGATATTTCTGAACCAGCAATTAATCAAGCAAAACATAATGCAGCGTTAAACCAATTCTCTAATATTACTTTCCAGACTGCTAACATTTTTGACTTATTAAAAACTTTTGATGAACAGCAAGAACAATTTGACACCATTGTTTTAGATCCACCTGCATTTGCCAAAAATCGCAACGCTGTAGAAGCCGCAATTAGAGGTTATAAAGAGATTAATTTACGTGCTTTGAAACTATTAAAACCTGGAGGGATTTTGATTAGTTGTACTTGTTCTTATAATATTAGCGAAGAAATGTTTTTAGGGATTTTACAGTCAGCCGCTAATGACACTAATCGCCGATTACAGCTTTTAGAAAAACGTACACAATCTCGCGATCACCCTATACTACTTTCTGTACCGGAAACCTATTACTTAAAGTGCAGTGTTCTTAGGGTAGTATAACAATACTTTCTAATACTTTCTAAACTTATTAGGGTTGCTGCAAATAATAACAAGCAACAACCCTAATCTAGGATATTAAAGAATATAACTTATAGGAAATAATTAGACTGTCATTATTTCATGTTCTTTATTTTTAGCAACTTCATTAATTATTTCTATATGAGAATCTGTTAGTTTTTGGGTTTCTTCTAGCCCATTCTTTTCATCATCTTCAGTAATTTTTTTATCTTTTTGCAGTTTTTTCAAATGTTCGTTAGCATCTCGTCGAAAATTACGCACTGCTGTGCGATGGTCTTCAGCAATATCACGAACCATTTTTGCTAACTGCTTGCGTCTTTCTTGATTAAGTGGTGGTATTGGAATACGTATCACTCTACCATCATTACTAGGATTAAGCCCTAGATCAGAAGATCGAATAGTTTTTTCTATTAGGTTTAATATTGATGGATCCCAAGGTTGAACAGTAAGTAACTGTGCTTCTGGAGCACTTACATTTGCTACTTGGGTAAGAGGAGTTGGTGTACCATAGTATTCTACTGAAATATTATCAAGCAAATTTACAGAAGCACGCCCAGTTCTAACTGTTGATAATTTGCGTTTAGCATCATCAACCACTGTACTCATATGGGTTTTAGTATCTTTTATAATATCTTTGAGCATAAAGGCTTCCTTTCATTGGAAAAATTTTTCTGCCCATAACTAAGCTTTATAGAAATCACAAAATCGAGACGACAAAACATTAATTGATTTATCCATTAGTACTAATTGAAGTACCAACTTTTTCACCACGAACAACTTTTACTATATTTCCTTGCACACGTAAATTAAAAACAGTAATAGGTAAGTTATTATCCTTACATAATGCAATGGCAGATGCATCCATTACCTGTAGGTTTTGTTCTAAAACTTGCTGAAAAGAAACTTTAGAAAGCAATTTAGCATTAGGATCTTTTACTGGATCTCCAGTATAAACTCCATCAACTTTAGTTGCTTTAAGTATAACATCTGCTTTAATTTCCAGTGCTCTTAGAGCAGCAGCACTATCAGTAGTAAAATATGGATTACCTGTACCACCAGCAAAAATAACTATACGCCCTTTTTCTAAGTGACGCATAGCACGACGACGAATAAAAGGTTCTGCTACCTCTCGCATTTCAATAGCCGATAATACCCTGGTAGGGATGCCTGTTTTTTCAAAAGCATCTTGTAGAGCAAGTGCGTTAATTACTGTGGCTAACATTCCCATATAGTCAGCAGAAGAGCGATCCATTCCTGCTGTTGAAGCAGCAACTCCACGAAATATATTTCCACCACCAACAACTAATGCTGTTTCTACCCCTAATGCATGTACTTCTCTAACTTCTTCGGCAATACTGAAAACTACCTTTGGGTCAATACCGTAGCCACGATCCCCCATTAGTGCTTCCCCACTTAGTTTTAGCAAAATACACTTATAAGCAGCTTTTGTTGCTGACATAATTAACCTTAATAGATTGAAAATAAACAGGTTAGGATAAAAAAATGCCCCTTTTTTGAGGGGCATTTTTACAACTATTTCAGTGCGGCAGCAACCTCACTGGCAAAATCGTCTTTCTTTTTCTCTAAGCCTTCGCCCATTTTAAAACGGACAAATCTGCGAATACGAATATTTTCGCCAATTTTAGAAACCATTTGTTGTAACAAAGAATTAACAGTAATTTCATTATCTTTAATAAACTGTTGTTCTAATAAACAGACTTCAGAGTAAAACTTAGCCATTCTACCTTCTACAATTTTTTCAATAACAGCTTCTGGCTTATTTTTATTCTTTTCATCAGTTGAAGCTTGTTCACGTACAAAGGTTCTTTCTTTCTCTAGAACTTCTGCTGGTACTTCTTCTTTGCTAACATACTGAGGTTCAGCAGCACAAACATGCATTGCAATATCTTTAACAAATTGTTGGAAAACTTCTCCGCGAGCAACAAAATCTGTTTCGCAATTAACTTCTACTAAAACTCCAACTTTACCACCCATATGAATGTAAGAGCCTACAATACCTTCTGCAGCAACACGGCCTTCTTTCTTTTTAGCAGAAGCTAGTCCTTGCTTACGCAAAATTTCAATTGCCTTTTCTTCATCACCTTGAGCTTCAGTTAATGCTTTTTTGCATTCCATCATTCCTGCGCCAGTTTTTTCACGCAAAGCTTTAACTGATAATGCTGTGATCTCTACTCCAGCCATTGTAAAACCTCCAAAAATTTTAAGTAATATGGATATTTAAGGGTAATCCTAACTTATTCATTAAAAGCAACTAGGTATTTATCTTGGACTACCTTGCTCGTCCGCACCTAAATCATCAGATTCACCATTTGAATAACGCGCTTCAACTGGTTGAATTGAAACTGAGGTTTGGCCGTTTGACTTACCCGCAGCAGTAGCAGCAGCAATAACAACTTCTGTAGGTTCTTCTTTACCTATTCCCATTTGTCTGCCTTCAATTACCGAATCAGCAATCTTTGAAGTAAAAAGCCTAACTGCTCTAAGGGCGTCATCATTACCAGGAATTACATAGTCAATACCATCTGGATCACAGTTAGTGTCAACTATGGCTACAACAGGAATACCTAATCTATTAGCTTCATGAACAGCAATTTCTTCCTTTTTAGAGTCAATAATAAATATGACATCAGGAAGTTTACCCATATTCTTAATACCAGATAAATTCTTTTCTAATGCTTCACGTTCACGTTTTAATTGAATAACTTCTTTTTTTGGCAAAGCATCAAAACGACCATCAGTTTCCATTGATTCAAGGTCTTTTAGCCGTCTAATTGAGCGTTGGATTGTTTGGAAATTAGTTAAGAGTCCACCTAACCAGCGTTGATTAACGTAAAATTGTTCACAACGGGTTGCTTCTTCAGCGATTGCATCTTGAGCTTGGCGTTTTGTACCAACAAGCAGAAAAGTTTTCCCTTCTGAAGCAGCTTGAGTAACAAACTTTACCGCTTCTTTGAAGAGACGTTGAGTTTTTTGTAGATCAATAATATAGATACCATTACGTTCGCCAAAGATATAATCTTTCATCTTTGGGTTCCATCGCCTGACCTGATGACCAAAATGGACACCAGCTTCAAGCAACTCTTTCATAGTTACTCCAACAGACAAGTTGACCTCCTAAGATAGTTTGCGAGTTTAAGCCTACAGCCACAAGCCCAGAACACCACCAAAAGTGGCAACTCGCACTTGTGGCCCGAGTAATAAGATATTTCTAACGTTTTGAGAATTGGAAGCGTTTGCGAGCACCTTTTTGACCGTACTTCTTACGCTCTTTAACACGTGGATCTCTAGTAACAAAGCCTGCTTTTTTAAGCTTACGGCGTAGTTCTAAGTTAAACTCCATTAGAGCGCGAGTAATACCATGGCGTACTGCACCTGCTTGACCAGAAACCCCACCACCTTGCACATTAACTAAGATATCAAACTTACCATTTGTATCTGTTAAAGCTAGCGGCTGGCAGATAATCATTCTATGGGTTTCATTAGGAAAATAAGTTTCTAAGGATCGTTTATTAATGGTGATATTACCTTGGCCAGGACGCATAAAAACCCGCGCAACGGCGGTTTTACGACGGCCTGTACCGTAATTTTGTACAGTTTCTGCCACTTTCCTTCTCCTCTTAATACTTTTTACAGTATAGGTTTTATTTAAGAACTTGTTTTAGGCACGACGTCGAGGTGCTTGCATTTTTACTACCAACTTTTCAGGCTTTTGAGCCTGATGTTGGTGATCTGGGCCAACATAGACACACAACTTTTTAGCCATAGCACGACCAAGCTTACTTTTAGGTAGCATTCCAGTGATTGCAGACTCTAAAATTCGCTCAGGGTGTTTTGCAAACAAATCTTTTGCCAAAATTTGCTTTAACCCGCCTGGCCAACCTGTATGATGGCGATAGAGTTTGTCTTGCCATTTATTACCAGAAAAAATAACTTTTTCTGAGTTTACAATGATTACATGATCTCCCATATCTAAAAATGGGGTATAACTAGGTTTATTTTTCCCCATCAAAATCATTGCAATATTAGAAGCTAGTCGACCAACTGTTAATCCAGTTGCATCAACTACATACCACTTGCGCGAAGATTCTAAATTTTTTCCACTAGGGAAATTAGTTGACAGTGTTGACAGTGTTGACATAAGTTTGAAAAATCTCCAAAAGGACGTAAAGGGACGAACGGAAAGAATAAAAAAAATAACTAGTACTGTCAAGCGCAATTTGTCGACATACTTGTCAAATATGGCTAGACAATGGGAATAAATCCAGTATATGATTGCCAGCTTGTATAAATGGTGTGTATTGTGCTTAAAGATAACATCTCAGAAAGCCAAATAGAATCTATAATAACGGCTCCTCAAGCAATTGAAAAGCGTTTAGAAAAAAATATTATTATTTCAAGTGTTTTGTTCATATTGCTTGCATTTTTGTTTGGTACAAACCGATTTGCTCTTGGTGTCAGCATTGGCGGAGTATTATCTTATATTAACTACTATTGGCTATATAACAGCTTAAAAAGTATTTTATTAGGTGTTACTAACGGACAAATTCCACCTAAAGGCTTGGCAGCAGTTCGTAAATTTATTTTTCGTTGGTTACTCATCTTTGCTATTTTGGTGTTGTCTGCCAGTCTGAGTGGCATAGAGCTAACTATTGGTATTACTATAGGACTTCTTTCTTTTGTTGGTGCAGCAATGTTAGAAGCACTAACACAAATTAGTTCGTTATTATTTCAAAAATAAATTTTTAATTACTTTATAAATTATACTTAAAGTTTAATAAATGAAAGGATTTGTTAATGCTAGCAATGTTTTTTTTGGCAGAAGAAACAGCAAAAAAAGCGACTGAGGAAGGGAAAGGCGGGCATCACGTAGTTTGGATTGCAGAACAAGTTAACCATATACTTAGCCCTGTAGTTTTTCCTATTCAAAAAGCAATAATGCAAGGTATTAATCCTAATTGGCAAGGCGATCCTAGTAATGCTATACCCGAACATATTACCCTAGTAGTAATATCTGTATTACTTTGTACTCTAGGACTTTACTTATTTCGTGGCAAACTCTCAGTAGACAATCCATCCAACCGTCAACAAATTGTAGAAGGAGTTGTACTACAAGTAAGAGATCTATTAGATCAAATAGTTGGCCCTTATGGCCGTCGCTACTTAGCAGTAATTGGAAGCTTTGCTATTTTTATTTTGATCTCAAACTTAATGGGTGTTATTCCAGGATTAAAAGCTGCTACGGCTAGTACTAACGTTACTTGGGCACTTGGTATTGTTTCTTTTTTGTACTACATCTCTAGAGGGTTTATGCAGCAGGGTGCTGGCTACCTAAAGCATTTTATGGGCGGCCCAGATTTACTAAAAGGGTTTTTAATTGCTTTTGCATTGTTAATCTTTGGAGTGGAAATAATTAGTAATTTATTTAGACCCTTTACTTTAGGCTTACGTCTATTCGTTAATATTTATGCTGATGAGCAGATTGCTGATATTGTTGGCGGACTTGTACCTGTATTACTTCCAGCAGGTTTATTAGTTTTAGCTGTTTTTGTGTCATTTGTACAAACTTTTATATTTGTAGTACTTTCTTGTGTTTACTTAAGCGAAACAGTGCCACACGATGATCACCATGAAGAACATAATGACCATGGGCATGCACAAGTAGCACATTAATTAATATTTTGGCTTCGTTCTTTATATTTATTTTTTTCTTTTGAGGTGAAGTTTTTTCAGCATTGCAACTTTATAAATTTAGTTTTATTTCGCACTGTCTGGAGCCTTGCTGCACGGTGTCAAGCGTATACCGAGTGTTGAAGTGTAATCATACCCGCAACTGAAAAAGTGTAGCCTCTGATTTTTGATCTTTACAAAACATATACCTAAACAGAGGAGAAAACTATGAAATTTAAACTTATTAGATTCTTGTCCATTGCCTTAATGATGATGGCACTAGCAAGCACAACACTAGCTCAAGGAGATGGTGCAAATGCTGGTGGCTCAGCACTAAAACTAGGTGCTCTAGCCGTAGCTATTGCAGCATTTGGTGGAGCATTAGGTGATGGAAAAGCCATTGCAGCCGCTTGTGAAGGCACTGCACGTAATCCTGGGGCTGGCCCACGTATTTTCACTATGATGATCCTTGGCCTAGCTCTTATTGAAACACTAGTACTATTAACCTTTGTAACAGTACTTATACAGGGTTAATTTAAGCTAAAGAACTTTTTTCAGAAAGCCAGTGATGCTTTTTAGCAGATTGCTGGCTTTTCTCTTGATTGAAAAAAGCTATTGTGAGAGAGTAATATCTTCACAAGCTAGGCAACCTTCATACATATTAGGAAAGGCTAAGCCACCATGGAAAAAAAAGTTCTAGATAGAATTCTAACAATGGCTGTTAAGAGTGGTGTTTCTGACATTCACTTTCAATCAGGAAGCGTACCATTATTTCGCTATAATGGCGCATTAATGGATGTAAAATACGAAGTCCTTACTTCTGCTGACACTGAGTCTATTGCTCGTATTCTACTCAAAAATGAGCGTTTACATGATTATGACGAATTTGTAGAAAGAGACATTTCTTATGGAATTGAAGGAGCAGGACGCTTTCGTGCTAATGTTTTTAAGCAGCGAGGCACCTTTGCAGTTGTGTTACGGGCAATTCCAATAGAAGCACGTACATTTCAAAACCTAAGCCTGCCGCCTACCTTAGCAGATATTGCTGATCTTACTCGTGGTTTAGTCCTAATAACTGGGGCAACAGGAAATGGTAAATCTACTACCATGTCTGCAATGATTGAACATATAAATCGAAATCGCAAAGTACATGTTATTACTATAGAAGACCCCATAGAATTTCTTTATAAAAATCAAAAAGCAGTTATAACACAACGAGAAATAGGCGAAGATACTCGTACTTTTCGAGATGCTCTCCGCACTGCACTACGTCAAGATCCTGACGTAGTAATGGTAGGAGAAATTCGCGACGGAGAGACTTTTGATACTGCCCTGCGTGCAGCAGAAACAGGCCATTTAGTAATGAGTGCTATTCATACAACAGATGTACAAAAAACTATTGGACGCCTATTAAGTTTTTATCCAGCAGAAGAACATATTTCTGTACGCTACCGTATTGCAGAAAATTTGGGGGCAATTATTTCCCTACGTTTACTACCTCATAAAAGCGGTAATGGCCGAGTTCCAGCAGTAGAAATTATGCGCACTACTCATGCAATTCAAGATTGTATTAAAAATGCAGAAAAGACGACTGAAATTGTTGCACATATGGAAAGAGGCAGAGATCATTATGGTATGCAAAGTTTTGATCAACACTTATTACAACTCTATCACGAAGGAAAACTTGGTATTCAAGTAGCTAAGTCTGCTGCCTCCAGTGTTGGAGACTTTGAACGTGCTCTCACTTTGGAAGGTGCTTAAGAAAGTAGAAAGCAATAGCTAAAAAGCTAAAAAAGCCGCTCTAGTTTTTGCTAAAGCGGCTTTTGTTTTTGAAAGAAACTTAATTACTTTTTATTTCTAGCTGCGGCTAACTGTTTAGCATTAGGAAGCTCATTAATAGCCCTTAGTGCCTGTTCATCGCCTTCTAAAAGAACTTGTGTCCCAACCTCTGCACCATAGGCAGCAGTGACTACTTCTTCACGAATCCTACGTTTAACATAATCTAGGTTTTCATTAAGCTGAGCATCTGTAACCTTAAAATTTGGTTTATTTGCTGTAAAAGTTTGAAAAGCAGCTATCACTTTGTCATTAATTATATACTCATCTTCACCTAATTTATGGCTAAACACTGTATGGTTTATCTTAAACTGTGCTTGCCCAGGTACCAGTCCAGTAGTAAGCTCGCGAGCAAATGCAAATGTTGCATTAAACAACTTTGTCTTGATTGGAGTAAAGTCAGATAGTTTAACTTCTACATCTGGTTTAATACCACCACCACTATAAACATCTCGACCAGAATCAGTACGATGCTTTTCGCCTAAAGGCTCTTTAACACCATCCTTCTTAAAATGTCTAGTGTAATATTCATAAAATGATAACCCTGAATAATCACGTTGAATTAAACGACCACTAGGAGTGTAATATTTAGCAGTAGTCAAGGTAAGTCCAGATCCATAGGGCAATCTGAATACTGTTTGAACTAAACCTTTACCAAAACTACTATCACCAACAATTATACCTCTGTCATGATCTTGGATTGCTCCAGCAACTATTTCTGAAGCAGAAGCAGTACTACGATTAATTAAAACGACTAATGGAATATCTTCAGGACTAGGGTTACTAGCTTCATGATCTCTTGAGTCTGAGCTTTTGTCTCTTCCTTTAATAGAAACAATACTTTGGCCTTTTTGTAAAAATACATTAGACACTTTAATTGCTTGAGTAAGCAATCCACCTGGATTATTTCTTAGGTCTAAGACCATTGATTTCATGCCTTGAGATTTAAGGCTCTCCATAGCTTGCAGTAATTCATCTTCAGTAGTGTGATTAAACCCTCCTACTAACGCGACATAGCCTACCCCAGGTTTAATCATGTAAGTGTTACGAATAGAAGGAAGTGGTACAGCATCGCGAACAATCTTAAAAGTGAGTGGTTTAGGCACTCCAGCACGTTCTACTTCTATTTCTACTGTTTCTCCTTTTGGCCCACGCACATGTTCTAGCACTTCTTGAGTTGACCATTCAGTTGCTTGTTTACCATCCACTTTTAGGATAGCGTCTCCATAACGTAAACCTGCTTGTTCTGCTGGTGTACCTTTAATTGCCGAAAGAATAAATACACGATCATTACGACGATTAATTGTTACACCAATGCCGAAAAACTGGCTATGTTGTTCGCTTTGTAATTCTTGGAATTCTTTGCTATCAAAGTAGTTGGAGTGAGGATCTAAGGTACGCAGCATGTTTTGTATAGATGCTTTTGTAAGGTTTTCATGCTTAATATCATCTACATAGTTGGCTTCAACAATATTAAGAGCTTCGCTAAAACTGCTTTCTATGTCAGTGGCTCGTACTTGTTCGCCTCCAGGAGGAGTAGCTTGAACTTTGCGTCCGTAAAAACCACCTGCTAATGTACCAATTAAAATTATGGAAAAGATTAGTAAAGTAAAAGATCTAGTTTTTTTCATCAAACCCCCGCGAAATGCTAGAAACTTATTTTGACGAAGTGAATAAAGTGTAAAACTTTTCAACTATAACATATCAATCTCTATGATGATAAGCACTTAATTACTTTAGTTGCTAAAATTACTGGAAAACGTGGTTATCTATTGTTATAAATGCCTCTTAATTTTATATCTCTAAATCAAAATTTCTTTTTAGGAAAAAATATGGCCATTAAAGCAGATAGATGGATTCGACAAATGTGTGAAACAGCAGAGTTAATCACCCCTTTTGAAACAAGCTTAATCAGACAAGTAGAAAATCGACGCATAATTAGTTGTGGTTTGTCTAGTTATGGCTATGATTGTCGGCTTGCTCGTGATGAATTTAAGGTTTTTTCTCCTATTCAAGGAACAGAAATTAACCCTAAGAAATTTGACTCTAAAAGCCTGCTAGATATCCCAATTAGAACTGACGAGGACGGCTCAACTTATTGGCTACTTCCGCCTCATTCTTATGCTCTAGGCATTACAATTGAGCGTTTTAATATTCCTCGTAATGTAACAGCTATTGCCTTAGGCAAGTCAACTTATGCTAGGTGCGGTATAGTTGTTAATACTACCCCACTAGAAGCCAATTGGCGCGGTCGCTTAGTGATTGAGCTTTATAACGCAGCGAACTTACCTGTTAGGTTATTTGCAGAAGAAGGTTTTGTGCAGATTCTCTTTTTTGAGTCTGATGAAATTTGTGAAGTATCCTATAGCGATAGACAAGGAAAGTACCAAGATCAGACAGGTTTAACATTAGCCAAAATATAACTAGTTAAAATATTTTGTGAAATTTATGAAATTTAGAATTTAGAAATTACTTAGTAGAGTTTAAGCCGAGAGAGCTAACAAATCTGGCTATTTTACGATCTTGGGTCTTGGTATCAGCCTTCTCTCGGCCTGCTGGTTTAATTGATTGCTTAATGGATTATTAGGTTGCTTTCTTAGTGGAAAGTCACTCCATTTCTTTATATTTGCTTGGGCGTTGAATCTCAAATTTCTCTAGTCGATATTGCAGGGTTCTAAAAGTCAGTCCTAATAACTTTGCAGCACGTGTAATATTCCACTCTGATTGCTCCATTGCTTGAATAATTACAGAGCGTTCTAAATCTTCAAAAGAAATCCCTTCAGGGGGCAACTTAAACCTAAAACCTAAGGGCTGTTCCCCGCCCTGACGAATTTCTACTGGCAAGTCTTCTTCATCAATATATTCTGCTTCACAGAGTAAAATCGCCCTCTTCATAGCAGATTCAAGCTGACGCACATTACCTGGCCAAGAATAATCATTAACTAATTTTTTTGCTGCTGTAGTAAGCCCTTTTATGGGTCTAAAAGCTGAATGGCCATGCTTAGCTAAAAAATAATCTACTAGTACTGGAATGTCGCTACGCCTTTGTCGTAAGGAAGGAATATTAATAGGGATCACATTTAAACGATAGTAAAGATCTGATCTAAAAGAGTTTTCTTTTACCATTGCCTCTAATTCACGGTTGGTAGCGGCTAAAACCCGTACATCTACCTTGATTGGTCTAGTACCACCTACACGCATTATTTCTCGCTCTTGTAAAGCACGTAAGATTTTCGCTTGCATACTAATATTTAAGTCACCTATTTCATCTAAAAACAAAGTCCCTCGATCAGCAACTTCAAAAAGCCCTTTTTTATCAGCATGTGCTCCAGTAAATGAGCCTCTTTCATGTCCAAAAAGCTCTGATTCAAGCAAGTTCTCATTAATTGCTGCACAGTTAACAGCAGAAAACATTTGATTAATACGTGGACTATTGTTATGAATTGCTCGTGCAATTAGTTCTTTACCCGCACCTGATTCACCACGAATTAGCACTGTTTCACTAGATCTTGCTACTTTTAAGATCATTTTCTTAACCTTGCTCATTTCCTCTGAGTCACCAATGATTTCAGTATCTAGGATATTAAGTTTTTCTAAAGCACGCTGAACTATTTCTAATAGTTTATCTTTGTCTAGGGGTTTTTCTAGGTAATCATAAGCACCTAATTTAATTGCTTCTTTTGCAGAATCAATTGATCCATGTGCTGTCATTAAAATTACAATAATGGATGAATCAAACTGAGTGAGTTGAGTAAGTAGTTGTATACCATCCATTCCACTCATTTTTAAGTCGGTTAGTACTAAATCAAAACGTTCCTGTTTAACCATTCTAATAGCTTGTTCACCACTAGATGCAGTACTTACCTGATAATTTTCTTCACTTAAAATTAGTTCTAAGATTTCCCTTTGGCGTTTTTCATCATCAACAACCAAAATTCTTTTGCGTGCCATTTTTAGCTCCAGCTTAATTTTTATCATCTTGTGAAAAGAAGACCCCCACTTCAAGGAAGCGAAGCCAGTAAGTGGGGGATGAATTTTCAAAACTCCGTTAGGAGTTAAAAACCTCGTTAGAGGTAAGGCTCCATAATTACTTTCATAACTATAGAGTAGACCCACATAGCCAAAGTTAAGAAGGGTTTGTATGTAAGCATCACTTCTCCTACCCTTAGAGATGTTTAAACACTTACCGCAGGGTTCAGAACTTGTGGAGCATTCTGAAGTGCCTATATATTCCTTCTTAACGTAGCCAGTTACTACCTGCTGGCTTAGGCTAATCAACTGGGCTTACAATCATCTTTCGACTCTTGCAAGCCCCCACTTCAAAAAATTTATAAGATTTTTAAGTGGGGGTCGTTGACTCGGATAATTGTTAAGAAGTTTTCTTATCATAGCCCAAGCTAGAGAAAAAAAATAGTTTTCCAAACTAAAGTAAATCATAAGATTATAAGCAACTAGTTTTAAAATAAATATAGCCACAGAATAAAAAACCAGCTTATTTCTGTGGCTAAAATTACTTAATCAGGAGTTAAACTAATGCCATTACTTACGAGGAAACATTTTTGTTGCTGCGCGATGATAGATAAATAAAGATACTGTTAAAATTACTAGAGAAATAAAACCCCATAGAGTTGCCCAAAAAATAGCAGGGATTCCTGTAACAGTATACATACCTTGTGCATCAGAATGGTTGGAAGACGCAGCTGAAATAAACCATAAAGTCTTTATATCAACTAGGGCATTTAAGCAGCTTTGTATTGCTAGAAAGCTTAAGAAAAAATGTGCAGCACGGGCAGGTAAAAACTTAGCAGCTAGAAAAAGTACCGCCGTAAGAGTAAGTCCAGCAATCCAGCCAAAAAGATTATTGGTAATTGCTAAAAATGCTATTAAGGTAAAGAAGGTTGCTGCACCTCCTGCACTTAAGGCGACTTTAAGGCTTTGAGATAAATCTGGTTTAGCAAAAAGCAACAAGCCTATTAGTGATAAAACTACTGCTAGGAAAAACGCAGTATAGCCAACACCAATAAAAAACACTGTTACAGCTAAAACAGCTACAGCTAGTGCAGCTAAAATTTTCTTAGCCGTTTCTTCTTTATGACAAAGAATTAATAACAAAGCTCCAAAGATTGTGCTCCCTAAATAGCCAGCACTGTAAGTTAATATGGCACTACCGCCCAAAACATAAGTTACACCACTAGTATCAGGGTTAATTGTCATACCTGAAACGCTACCTAAGGTTAGCCAACCTACTAAAGCGTGGCAAGTTTCATGAACATAGGTAACAAATAAATTAAATGGATAAAGTAATAATTTGCCTTGTGGAATAAGATTTATAAAGAGCGTTGCAAGAGAAGCAAGCAGCAAAAGCTTGAAGCTACCTTTTGATTCTTTCATAATAAAAATTCCTTTCATTTCACTTAAACTTATGTTAGCTAAATTCCAACATTTTTAATAGCAAAAGATGAATCATTCTAAAAAAAAACCTACCAAAGAAAAAAACTCTAGTCAACAAAACCCAATGATTGTATCTTCTGATATAATCGTTGAAACCAATAACGAGCTTATTAGTCAAAAGAATTCAAAAATATTACTGCCCTTACTAACATTTTTTATCTCTTTAGGCGGGTATCTACTAACATTTGCTCGTACAGTAACTTTGGTTGATAGTGGTGAACTAATTCTCACTAGTGCTAAATTAGGAGTTGCTCACCCACCAGGGTTTCCGCTCTATACGGTTTTTGGCTATATATTTTCTCACTTACCTTTTGGAACTGTGGCAGCAAAAATAAGCTTTATGTCTGCCATTTTTGCTGCTCTAGCCAGTGCTGTGCTAACTCTAATTACAATAGATATTTACGATATTTTTATAGAGTTTAGTCCAAGTAAAGAGAATAGAAAAACTAATACAAAACAATCTACAGTCAATCACCTTTTTCTAGCTCCTATTTTTCAAAAATTAATGCCTTTAGCCATAGGGCTTTCCTTTGCTTTCTCTACCACCTTTTGGTTTTATGCCTCTGTAGCAGAAGTTTACACATTAAATATATTTGTCTTAAGCATAATTATTTATTTAATGTTAAATTGGTACATGCTCAAGCAAAAAGGCGATTTAGTTAATGCTGATAGGATAATCCCTGTTGCTGCATTAGTTTACGGCTTAGCCTTAGGAGTCCATCACGTTACAATTTTACTTACTTTGCCTGCAATAGCTTTTTTAGTAATACATACAGCAGGATTTAATTATTTGCTTTCTCGTCCAGTAAAAATAGCTTTTATTACTGTATTAATTGGCTTTGCAATTTATATTTACCTACCTTTGGCTGCTAATCAAACACCTATTCTTAATTGGGGCAATCCTGTTTCTTTTGAAAAATTTTATTGGCATATTTCGGCTAAACAATACAGAGTCAATTTGTCACTTAATCCTGATACCATCATTCCACAGCTTAAGTATTTTTTTAAACTAGTGTTTTGGCAATTTACCCCTTTAGGCTTAATACCTGCGCTTATTGGTCTTAAAGCTCTTTGGCAACGTCAGCGAGGTATTTTTTATTTGGTTTCTTTAATTATTTTATTTGATGTAGCGTATTCAGTGAGCTATGAAATAGCAGAAGACAAAGACGCTTACTATTTAACAACCAACTTTGCTTTAGCGATTGCTATTAGTGCTGGAACAATACAACTATTTGAGAAACTAGCGGAAAAAGAAAGGTTATTTGCTTCTATAATATTAATATTTCTACTCTTATTACCTATTTTAAATTTTGTAAGCCATTATT
>JAHFUF010000306.1 GCA_023265235.1 Blastocatellia bacterium | reverse complement strand
AAGTGTAAGATAAGGTGTAAGGGAATGGAGTGTTCAGACTGTCAAGACTTACTTTCGGAATATATTGATGGGGATCTAAAACCTAACAAAAGGCTTATAGTTAACGATCACTTAAAATCCTGTCCAGAATGCGTTGTAGTTTATCAAGACCTAAAACAACTAATTGGCCTAAGCAAACAATTGCCTCTTTTAGCACCAGAAAATGCCCTTTGGAAAAAAATTGAAAAAGAAATAACAGAAATTTCTAGTATGCAAAACCCCACTCGACAAAGCACTTGGGCTAGGTTTTGGCAATATCGATGGCAATTTAGTATTTCAGCACCTCAATTAACAGGAGCTTTAGCCTCTTTAGCTGTATTACTGGTTTTGGCTAGCTCTTTTTCTTATGCCCCACAAAATTCTATAGGCACATTAATGCAAAATAACATTATTGCTCGCCCAGCCAACACTTACGTAGCTAACCCTACAGAAATAGAATTAACTGGGACAATAGAAAGACTCTCTCATACTATTAAAGAAAGCTATAAGGAATGGGATCCAGAAATACAAAAGCTCTTTGATCGTAATTTAGTATTAGTAGACCAAACGATTGAAGATTGTAATCAATTGTCACAACGTAACCCTAGTGATCCTGTAGTGCATGAATTAATGGTTACTGCATATCAAGAAAAAATACGTTTACTAGAGCAATTTCTATCTTACAATAAGTAAATTATAGTAATGAAAAAGAGAGTTTTTATAAATAAAAAGTTTTCTATTGCTGCGTTTGTGAGCGGGTTATCATTAGTAATTGTTTTCTTCCCTATTACTCAAGCAGCTAATTTTAAAACCTACTCACATAGCTTTAAGGTTTCTTCAGAAAACTCTTCATTAACCTTATCTAACCCTTCTGGCTCAATTAGAGTAGTTTCCTGGAACAAAGCAGAAATTAAACTATTTGCCAACTTAAATGAAAGCCTAGATATCGCTGATAGTCAAAAAGGCAGCAGTGTTAATATTGATGTTAGGTGTTCAAAACTTGGAAAGGCCAATTTTGAAATTAATGTTCCAGAAAATTCTACTTTAGATATTAAATCCTTAAATGGAGACATTGAAATTCTATCTGTGGCAGGGCCAATTTCGGTTCAAACTACAGAAGGAGAAATTTCGCTAAAAGATATTATTAGTAGCAATGTCACAGCTAAAAGCACTAGCGGGGCTATTTTCTTTAGCGGAAAATTATTCCCAAAAGGAATATATAATTTTTCTTCTCTAGAAAACACTGTAAATATTTTTTTACAACCAGAATCGGCTTTTACTCTTTCTGCCACTGCCTCATCAGAAAAAATAGATCTAGGAGGGTTTCAACTCTCAGACCCTATTCGTCATGAAAGGCGTTTATCTGGCAAATATTATGGTGGTGGAGCATCCTTAAACCTAGCTACTCATCGAGGTAAAATCAATCTAAATAAAATTTTACCTAAGTAATATATTTTCCTACCAAACCAACATTGTAAAATAAAAGATTGAACCTGAAGTGAAATTAAACTCTGATTAAGGGTACAAACCCGCCATGATAGTCTTTATTTAGCATAGGCTAAACAATGGTTATTTTTTATCTTAAAGCAATGTTGGCAACCCTCACTTAGGTTGCTATAATCAAAGCAATCAAAGTAATCCAAATCCAAATTGAGTTTCAGCACGTACATATATAGTGGAAGCAAAACGTTTCTTATTAAATCAGCAAGTTCCAGAATCAACAGCTTATGAATTAGTAGAAGGTATGGCAAGGCAAGATCAACAAGCTTTGCAAGACTTCTATGATCGTTATAACAAGTTGGTTTTTTCGTTAGTGTTAAAAGTACTTAATTGCCGTACAGAAGCCGAAGAAGTTGCTTTAGAAGTTTTTTGGCAAGTTTGGCAACAGGCAAGCCAATATAAAGAAACTAGGGGAAGTGTCGTTGCATGGCTAGTAATGATTACCAGAAGTCGGGCAATTGACCGTCGACGTTCTCGTGAACGCTCTAGTAATACGCTTTATCTTATTGATAACACTAATTTAATTGACTCGTCTCCTGATTATACCTCTAACCCTGAGGAAAACTTCTATAGCTCTCAGCGTCGAGAAGCAGTACTTGGTGCATTATCAGAGATGGGTGATAAACAACGTATGGCAATAGAACTAGCTTATTTTGCTGGGTTAAGTCAAAGCGAAATAGCTACTCAATTACAAGAACCTTTAGGTACAGTTAAAACTCGCATTCGTAGTGGAATACAAATTTTACGGGAAAAATTAAAACGTTATTTATGATTGAGTGTAGTTTAAGTAAAGACTTAAAAATTTCTTTTGATAGCTATTTGATAGGAGATTTATCTTCTAGTGAAATAGTAGCAATAGAAAACCACTTAGCTACAGGTTGTAGTTTTTGTCAGCAAGAACTAATACAGATAAAAGAGGTTTTGGCCTCTATAGCATGTATCGCTCCTTTGGCTACGCCTTCTGACCAAGTACGTCAAAAATTATTGGCGCGTCTTAACATAGAAGCTCGCCCTCAAATTCCTCTTAAACTTGTACCAGCAGGAAAAAAACCTTGGTATCGAACCCCTCTTACTTTATTAGGTAAAATCGCTGCTTCATTAGGTGTATTAATTTTACTTGCAGAAACGGTGTTTTTAGTCCATTTTAACAAACAGGCTCGTCTACAAGCACAGTTACAAGAGAATAAAATCCAAGTCTTACAAGAAGAGCTAAAGAAAAAGCAAAAAGATATTTCTATTATTGAAACTAGTATTGAGAAAAGTAGAAAATTAATTGCTTTAGATAGTAAGTTAATTAGTAAAGCCTCTGGAAAGGCTCTTTGGGACACCGATCAAAACAGTTGGACATTTTATATTAGCAATTTACCCAGCCCTCCAAAAGGACGTACTTATCAGCTATGGTTTATTACTGATGAGCAGCAAGTTATTAGTGGAGGCACATTTCAGACAAATGTTAATGGCTCTATACAATTACGCCTAGCTACACCACGTAAGTGTAAAAATATTCTTGAAGCTGCTATATCTCTAGAACCTGAGGGAGGAAGCGAAAGCCCTACAGGGGCAATTTATTTGTCAGGGCCAATTATTTAGAAACTCTATTTTCTTAAAAGCCAAACCCCAAGTTAAGTTTTATTAACTTGGGGTTTAGTTTTTAGATAAGTAAACTACGCGAGGTAGGGGATTGTGAGAGGATTACCCCTTGTTCAGCCATAGCCTGTTTGATTATAGGGAAATTCCCATCATCTACTGGTAAATCAATTACAGCTAAAGGAGAAGAGCTAGATTTAATTCGGTAGCGAGGACCAGCCAAGGTGTGACTATAAGTAATACTGGCTACATCAGTCCATTGGATCAAAAAAAGTGGTATACCACAACAATATTGGCGAATTCCTTTTTGGGAAATTTGTAAAGAACATCCACGTCCAAGGGTTATTGACCATACTACTATTAGTAAAACCAAACTACTAAAAGAGAGCACGCTAGCACTTATTACACTAAAAAGTAAAAGTAATGGAACAAAAGTAACTAGCCCAGCTGTAAGAACATAGTTAACAGGAGTTTTTTCTTTAATTATTAGTTCGTTATTTTCTTGCATAACTAGCTCCAAAATCAGGCTTTAGCAAAAAAACTTTTATGATCTACATACATACAGCGATCCATTACTACCAAAATACCTCTTTGGGCTAGTAGTTCTGCTGCTGCTAAATTAACAATACCAGTTTGTAACCAAAAAGCACGAGGCTTTATTTCTAAAGTTTCTTGAGCGTGAGGTAAAATATCTTCAGAGCGACGAAATACTTGTACAATATCAATAGGGTTTGAGATTTGAGATAAACTAGTAAAACAATTAATTCCTTCGATCTGTTTTAATTTAGGAGTAACAGGGGTTATTTTATAACCTTGGTCGAGCATATATTTGGGTACATAATAAGAAGGCTTATATGTAGTGTCAGTCATTCCTATTACGGCAATAGTTTTACTCTTGGCTAATAGCTCTTTAACAGCTTGTAAGTTATTGCTAATAATATTATTTTGCCAAGATGCTAAAATCACTAATTTCTCCTAAGTTTCTAAAATTTCTGGTAGCTTAAAAATAAATTCTTAAACCCCATTTTGTGTTTTTTTAGTAAAAACACGCACCTGTTTTTCTCCGCCCTCTACTTTAGAAGAGATAGTAATAACAAGAGTTTTACCCTCTTCAGAAATATCCCAAGATTCTTTTTCATTAGCGTTTTGCATTTGTATTTCGCCAGAAAAAATCTTTTCTGTTTCTACATATAGACTGTTGTTTTCACCAAATCGAAAGCTTCTTTTTTGCTTAAAACCGCGATTATCATTTTTCTCTACAACAGTGCCATCTATAGGAAAAGTATCAGGCTCAGGGGCAATAGTTTGACCTCGACCAGTAAATTGTGTCGAGACTGTAATGGATTTATCGTCTTGTTTAATAGTAAGTAAGTATTCTTGTACGTTTTGAAATAATGGTGGAAGATTGACACTTCTAGCTTTATCTAATATCCAAATGCCACTGAAATCAGGTTTTTCGGCTGCTTTTATTGATACAGAGAAAGTAGCAGGGCTAAGAATAGCCAACATGGCTGTGCAGACAAACTCTCTACGGGTTAACATCTTTACTAGACTCCTAATGGGAAAATGAAATTTGATAATGTTAGCATAGTTCTTTGTTCTTTACATAGACAAGCTTTTGTTTGAAAAACAAGTTTTTCCTAATAAATTATTGATGACTACTTTAGCCTAGCTAGGCTTTCAATAGACCTTTTTAGGGAACAGGACAATTTTATGTATCGTCACTTTTTATTATTAATATCACTATCATTAGTACTTAGTAGCTGTAGTTTTGATAATGCTCCTAAACTAGTGTCTACTGAAGAACAAAATGCAAGCATAGAAAGACCACAACCCCCGCCCCCGCTACCAGACGATATTCCAGGACAAATAGAATACTCTCGTAAGGAAAAAGATCGTATATTAAAACTTTCTCCAGATTCCCCAATTCCTCAGGCAGAAAGGGTTAGTTTTGCTGGACTAAAATATTTCCCTGTTGATATGAAATACAGGCTCAGCGCAAGATTAGAAAAATATTCAACCAGCGAAAAGGTAAAAATGCCTACTAGCAAAGGCACACAAGACGAATATATACGTTATGGGGCAGTAAAGTTTACCATTGATAATAGTGAGCACTCGTTAGACACTTTTAAGTCTGTTTCAACAGATGTTGATCCTAAAAGACTTTTTATTCCTTTTCGTGATATTACTTCAGGAAAAGAAACCTATGGTTCTGGTCGTTATTTGGAAATAGAAGAAGATAGTAAAGGAGCTTATACAATGGATTTTAATCTAGCTTATAATCCATACTGTGCTTATAACATAGATTATAGTTGTCCTATACCACCTGCTCAAAATACTTTGAAAGTAGCTATTAAAGCAGGAGAAAAGAATTTTCACGAATAAAACAATAAATTTAAAATTTTGTTAACAGGGTTAGATTGAAAAAATATGAGTAGACATCGGTTAGTACTAAAACAGGCTACACTTACACCAGTAGACAATTCACAGGTAGAAGCACGAATAGTGCTTAATACGCAAGATAAAACCCTTATTGGGGTTAAACAGGGCGTTGATACTCCTGACAATCGGCGACGATTAGTAGTAGAAGCCACTCTAGCAGCTTTAGAACATTCTGTCTCAAAACCTGTGAAGTTTGAAATTGCTGGAATAAATATCAAAGAGTTTTTTGGTCAGGCCCATAAATTTCTAGTAGTATTATTAAAAACAGATTACTTTATTGCTCCTGTTGGTGATGCAATAGAGCTTTTAGGAGCTTGTCAGATTTCTGAATCTGAAACAGAGGCAGAGGTTGCTGCTCGTGCCACGCTAGATGCTACTAATCATGCTGTTAGTTCAATGCTTGGTGGTAGATAGCAAATAAGGCTACTTAGTTTGCAGTTAATTTTTATTACGTATTATTTTTGATTAAAGTTGATAGTTCATTTTCAAGTAACGTGCGAACACGTTCGAATTTCTGCTTAAGCTCTACCATAATAATATTTATACTATCAAGCAAATCAATATGTCCTTGTTTTTCTAGTGCAAAGCATAATTTGGATAGTACACTCCCCAGTGCTTGTACTCTTTCTCTATGTTGATTACTTTGTATGCTAAATTCTTTACGTATTTCTTTTGTATCTGGTAGGTTTACATATGTTCCATCTACTCCCAATAATCTATGTCCTTTCCATAATTTTACTGTAGCGTCTTTCCCGTATTCTTCATAATATCCTTCTATTGCTACTTCATTGAACTAAACAAATACTTCCGCCTTTAATTTTTTCAATACTTTATTTACTGTACTTTGTAATGACATTTTATGTCCTCTTAGTATCATTACTATTATTATACTAAATGTTAATTTTCTGTTCCTTATAAAATCTTCTTTTTCCATACGATATTTT
>JAHFUF010000305.1 GCA_023265235.1 Blastocatellia bacterium | reverse complement strand
ATCTAAAGTTGTTTTTTTACTTGACTATTTTTCATGTTTGCAGAAAAAGAAAAGCATCCTAGCATAACAAATAATTGCTTTCAAGTGACGAAAGCATATCTAGCAAATATTACTAGGAAATGTGGGTTGTTTCTATAACTATAGCCTTTATAATGAGCTAAAGTTTTTGTTTTTTCCATATAAATATTTTTATTAGATAACAATATTTGATTAGGCACAGAGCATTATTGCTAGTAGAATACCTTTTGACTGGGTTAAATAAAAAGTAAAAATAATTGGGTATACTAGTCTAATAATTTAAGGCTAGGATTTATTAGGGGGAACTATGTTACGTGAACGATTTAAACGCTACATTGCTAATTTGTTTAGGCGTGTTTTTGCCGAACGAGTAGCTGTGGATTTAGGAACTGTTAATACCCTCATTTATACAGAAAAACGCGGAATTGTACTTAATGAACCCTCTACAATTGCAGTAAATAAGTATACTGGTCAACTAATTACTGTTGGGCATGAAGCGTTAAATATGCTTGGCCGTGAACCAATTGATACTATAGTTCATAGGCCTATGAGAGATGGTACAATAGCAGACTTTGACTTAGCAGAAAAAATGCTACATGAATTCTTGCGTCGCGCTAATATTGGTAGTATTAGCAAAAAAGGCAAATTACTCCATATTGTTACTGCTACGCCTAGTATGTCTACCAGCGTGGAACGTCGTGCACTAAAAGCAGCAGTACGCGGAGCGGGAGCACGATGGATTTCAATGATCGAAGAAGGTTTAGCTGCTGCAGTTGGAGCAGAAGCCATATTAGGTAATGCTAATGCTCATATGGTAGTAGATATTGGTGGAGGCACAACAAATATAATTATTGCCTCTGCTTCAGGAATTATCAAATCTAGTTCTGTTCCTATTGCTGGTAATGAACTAAATCAAGCAATAATTGAGCTACTAGCACGTAAGTATCGTTTACAGATTGGCGAGCAAGCTGCCGAATTAATAAAAATGAAACTGGCTACAGCAGCAGAACCAACTAGTAAGGAAGAAATGTCAATAATAGGTAAGGCTGTTCCAGGGCATTCTGTAAAAGAAGTTTTTCTTAGTAGTGAGGAAGTTTTTCAAGCAATAGAAAAATTCTTAAAAGCTATTATGGATGAAATCCGTTCTGTACTAGAACAAACTGCACCTAATGTTGCTGTAGATATTTATAATTATGGGATTGTTTTAACTGGTGGTGGGGCACTGCTACGAAATTTAGATAAACGCTTGGGTAGTGAGTTTTCTCTCCCTGTGCATGTAGCTGAACGGCCTTTAGAAGCAGTAGTTAAAGGTGCTGGCAAGCTAATGTCTTACGATAAATTGCTAGAACAATACAAGATCAGAGATGAAACCCTAGATTGGGAGGCTGCCAACGCTCCTAGTTATGGAGTTGTAAACTAAGTAGCTTTGTTTGTTATACTTTTGAGTTTTCAGTTAGCCACTACTTAGGGAAAATCAGTAGTGGCTAACTGCTTTTATCTATAATAATTGGTTTAGTTAAGATTTTGTTGTGTTATAAAATACCAACAGTGTGTAAAATAGAAAGCACTATTCAACCATAATTTTTAGCAAGCATTCGCTTACTTGAAAAATCATAAAATCAGAAAATTTTTCTCTTCAGATTTAATAAAAGATTCGTGAGATCTGCCCTACACTCACGATTAATAAAAGAGCAAAATAATATTTTTTTGTGGAGGCAAAAAAATGAGGAAATGGATTAATCTGTTATTGATACTAATCGTTGCTGGTTCTTTACTACCAGCAAAACAAGCCCAAGCTGCCAGTGCAGTAAGGATAAGTGACAAAAACTTAGTAATTAGCTCAGATGTAATTGTTACTGGTAAAGTTATTGCTATTGAAAGCCGTTGGGACAAAGGTCGCGGCAATATTTATACAGATATTACAATTTCTTTAAGTCAGACTATTAAAGGTGAAATAAAATCTCAAATTTTAGTAATTGAACAACTAGGTGGCCAAGTAGAAGATAAACAAGTTTGGCTAACTGGTTCTCCAGAGTTTTCTGTTAATGAAGAAGTATTGCTCTTTTTAAAGGCTAATGATGAAGGTGTACTCCATAGCGCACATATGGCTATGGGCAAATTCTCTATTAGTAAACAAACAGGAGAAGAAACAATTATTAGCTCTAATTTACTAGGGAAGTCCAACCATAACCTGGAAGAATACCTAGCAAATATTAAAAAACTAGTGACTGCTACTAGTCAAACATCACTAGGAAATTTACAGATTAAGACAATTCCTGTAGGCTATATTCCTGGTAATGGAGAGCAGCTAGATAACTTTAAGTTAAGTAGTGCTCGTTTCTTTAACCCTGATTCATCAGGAATGGTGTCTTTTGTTGTTAACTCTACAGCCTCTCCTGTTGCAGGTGGTGCTAATACAGAAGTTAATAATGCTATAACTGCTTGGAATACTTCAGGCTCTCGACTTAGGTTAGTTAATGGTGGAGCTTCATCAATTTGTGGGGCAAAAACAGATCAACAGTCTGTCATTTCATTTTCAGGTTGTAACCCAGATACGATGGATCCCCCTATGGGTGGTCAAGGGATTGTTTCTACTGTAATGCTAGTTATTAACACTAGGGATTTCCGTATCATAAATGGCGTTAAATTTAATCAAATCATAGAAGCCGATATTGTTTATAACAATGCTTTAAACAATATTTTAGGTTCTTCAAAAGACCTAGAAGAATTAATTACTCACGATTTAGGCATTGCTTTTGGCTTAGATAACTCTTCTAGTGATCCAAATGAACAAGATCCAACATTACTAGAATCAATTATGTATTTTCAGCCTCACTTAGATAAACGAGGGGCGCGGCTTAATACAGATGATCAAATGGGGGTTAATCGACTCTATCCTTTTATTACTCCAGTACAAGTAAATGCTACAACACTTCCTACAGGAGTTTTTAATGTTGCTTATAGTGCTCAAGTAAGTGCTAGTAATGGTACACCACCTTTTACTTTTGCTGTTACTAAAGGGCAAGTACCAACAGGACTAGACCTTAACTCACTTGGTCTTATTGCTGGCATACCAACAAAGGTTGAGTCACAATCTTTTGACGTTACTGTAACAGATCAAGCTAATTTTAAGGCAACACGTACTTTCCAACTTTCTACTACTTCTTTACCTCCACGTATAAGCTTAATTACTAACCCACGAGTTTCTTATAATAGTAATTCTATGGTTACTATTACTGGGTTTAATTTCTCTACTGTAACAGACGTTCGTGTAACTCAAGGTAGGTTACTTGCTTTTCGTGCAACTAATGACAACACTTTAGTTATTGGCCTAGCAGGGCCAGGAACAACTGGAGTGCTTACGGACATAACAATAGTTAATCCTGGTGGTATGATTTCAATTCCTAGCGCGGTTCTTTATGATGGCCCAGCACTTAAGAGTGCCCAAGCAGCCAAAGTAAGGGTTAGAAATGCAAAAGGAAACTTCATTAACCAAAAGGCTATTATTGTTAAAGGTAATGGACTTACCTTAAATCAACAAATTAGAGTCAATGGCTCTATGGTTAATTTAACTCCTGCTCGTAGTGATAATGATGATATTGTTTACTTTGGTGTATTAAAGGGTGCAGTTCCATCAAAAGGAGATTTTAATGTAACTGTGTTTGATCCAGGCTTAAATAGTGAATCAAATGGGGTTAAAGGTAAAAGACTAAATGATAAATAGTAGGGGGCAGACCTATGTGTCTGCCTTTTGCTCTTTAATAGTTATATTTCTCTTTTGTTTAATTGGAGCGGTAGTTAGTAAATTCCATATGAATATCAAAATCTTGATCTCGCAAGACTTTAATGACTTCTTGTAGGATGTCGCGATCTCTGCCTGAAACCCTTACAATATCAGCGTTAATTGCTGCTTGGACTTTTAACTTTGTATCTTTGATAAATTTAACTATCTCTTTAGCTTTTTCCATTGGGATACCTTGTTGTAGGTCTATACGTTGCCGAACAGTGTTTCCTGCTGCTGGTTCAACTTTACCGTAAGTTAATCCTTTAAGTGGTACACCTCGTTTAATTAATTTTTGCTGTAGGATGTCATTAAGGCTACGAACCTTAAAGTCATCCTCTGAATGTAGGATGACTGCTTGGTCTTTTTCCTCTAGAGTAATATCACTTTTGCTATTTTTGAAGTCAAAGCGTTGTTTAACCTCTTTCATTGTTTGGTTGATGGCATTACTTACCTCTGCCAAGTCTATTTTGGAAACAATATCAAAACTATTTTGTTCAGCCATAAAACATTATCCTTCAAAGCTCAAATTTCTGAGCTATTACAAATTAAAAAATTTCCGAAAGGTATTACTAGTAGTTTTAGCTACTTCTTCAATGGTTGTATTGTGTAACTCTGCTAGTTGTCGTGCTGTTTCTCGTACCCAAGCAGGTTCATTACGTTTACCTCGAAAAGGTTCTGGTGCTAGATAAGGACAATCGGTTTCTATTAGCAGTTTGTCTAGTGGTAAACGTGCTGCCGTGTCTCTTAATTCTTTAGATTTCTTAAAAGTTATTACTCCAGAAAATGAGATTAGAAACCCCATTTCCACTGCTGCCATAGCTAAATCATAGCTACCAGTAAAACAGTGAAAAATCCCTGCTAACCCTGTGTCTAACCAATGTTCCCGAAGGATTTTCTTAGTATCCTCTTCTGCATCGCGTGTGTGAATGATAACAGGAAGTTGTCGTTCTCGTGCTAAGGCTAATTGCTTGATAAATGCTGTCTGTTGAACTTCCTGAGGTGAATGATCATAGTAATAATCTAGCCCTATTTCACCCCACCCTATCACTTTAGGATGCTTGGAAAGCTCTGTTAGTCGTGATGCTAGAACGTCATCAAGCAAAGAAGCATCGTGTGGATGTAGTCCAACTGTAGTATAAACAAATGGATACTCATCTGCTAAGGCTTGAGCTTTTTCATGAGAATTTTTAGCTACATCGCCATTACCAATCGCAACAATTATGTCAACCCCTGCGTCACAAGCACGCTGGATCATTTCCTTACGATCAGCATCATAGCTATAAAAATCAATATGGGCATGAGAGTCAATAAACATTGTTATTTAAGCCTTGCTCCATTAGGGACATCTTCTAGAAAGCCTGCTACAATGGGTTTTCCTGCTTCACCGATAGATGCTGCTAGTAACATTCCTTGAGATTCATAACCACGAAGTTTTCTTGGTTCTAGGTTTGCGACAATAATTATTTTGCGCCCTACCATTTCTTCAGGTGTATAATACTGTGCGATACCTGCTAGGATTTGACGCTGTTTTCCTTCGCCAGCGTCTAGAACTAAGCGCAAAAGCTTATCGGCTTTAGGAACACGTTCTGCTTCTAAAACCTGTGCTACTCTTAAGTCAATTTTAAGAAAATCGTCAATGTTAATCATAGGTTTTAGTTCAGGAACAGGTTCTTTGGCCACTTCTGCTGGTAGTTGGGCTTCAAGCACAGGAGCGGCGGCTTCAACAGGTTTTACTTCATTATTTTCAGACATTTTCTTTTTCTCCTCCTCAATTTCTACAATGAGCTTTTCTTTATCAAGTGTTGGAAAAATAGCCCTAACTTCAGTGATTTGATTTCCTGAAGGCAGTTGTCCCCAAATTAATTCTTCTGGGTTTGTATTAATTGGACTACCTGCTAGTCCCATTTGTGCCCAAATACTAGCAGTAGAATCTGGCATGACAGGAGCTAAGATAGCAGTAATAAAACGTAGCGATTCTAAAGAGGTATAAAGAACCGTTTCAAGTTGTTCTTTGTTTACAGGGTCTTTAGCCAAGTTCCAAGGGGCACTGTCAGAAATATATTTGTCTACACGAGCAATGATTTCCCAAACTGCTTCTAATGCACGGCTAAAGTTATAGTCATTAAATTCTGTTTCAAACGCTTTACTACGTGCTATGGTAGTATTTCTTACGTCCTGTGCTGTCTGTTGCCAAACTTCATTTGCTTCAGTGCTAGTAAAAGCTTTAGGACAATTGGGTAGCTTACTTTGGCAATATTTTTCTACCATTTTTAGCGTGCGGCTAACCAGATTTCCTAGCCCTTTGGCTAAATCGCTATTTACTCGGTTTATTAATGCCTCATAAGTAAAATCACCATCTAGGCCAAACACCATTTCTCTAGCAGAAAAATAGCGTACATAATCGCGAGAAAAAAACTTTAGTAAAATATTTGGATCAATGACATTGCCTAATTCTTTGCTAATCTTTCGCCCACCAGAAATCCACATTCCATGTGCATAAACTGTTTTTGGTAACTCTACTCCAATAGCCATTAGAAAAGCTGGCCAATATATAGTATGAAAACGTAAAATATCTTTTCCTACTAACTGTAAGTCTGCTGGCCAATATTTATCAAACCCGCTTCTAACCTGATTACCCCAACCTAAAGCAGTAATGTAGTTAGACAATGCATCAAGCCAAACATAAATTGTATGTGCTGG
>JAHFUF010000304.1 GCA_023265235.1 Blastocatellia bacterium | reverse complement strand
TAGGATCAAAGCTTCTAGCTCTGTATCAGTAATAATGTATTCAAAATCACAAATACGTAATACTAGTTCACTGGTTTTAGCGTCTAGAGGTCGAGAGGTTTGGAAATATTGCCTTACACGGTGGCGTAGGTTTTTTGCTTTACCAATATAAATAATATTGCCATTAGTATCTTTATGGAGATAGCAGCCAGGGCTTTGTGGCAAAGCAGCTAATTTATCTTCTAATAAGCTCATAATAATTCCTTAGGGTCTGGAAGTTTTTAACGTCCACAACTTAGAAAACCTAATTTCTCTGTGTTATATTTAAGTCTTTAAGTCTTAAGAAAGCCAAACATTGTGTCAAATAAATTTTTATCAGTAATTATTCCTGCTTACAATGAGGAAAAGCGTCTAGCTGCAACTTTAGAGCAAGTAGGGCGGTTTTTAGCTACTAAAACCTATTCCTCAGAAGTTTTAGTAGTCGATGATGGTTCTACCGACGCTACTTTAGAAATAGCCAAGGAGTATATTAAAAAATTTGAAAGACTAGGAATTTCCCTACGTATAGTCAAAAACCCTATTAACTCGGGCAAAGGCTACACTATTCGTAACGGGATGTTACAAGCAATTGGGGAAATTGCTATGTTTACTGATGCTGATCTTTCTACACCTATCACAGAGCTAGATAGGCTAATTGCTCCTATTATAACTAGAGAAAAAGAGATTGTTTTTGGTTCACGAGCACTACCAGAATCACAAATTGCAACACATCAACCAACAATTCGAGAAATGGCTGGTCGAGTGTTTAACCAGCTAATGAAGCTACTTACAGGGCTGCCATATCAAGATACTCAGTGTGGATTTAAAGCGTTTCATCGTAGTCAAACTAGTTGGATTTTTGAAAAGCAAAAAATTTTTGGTTTTGCTTTTGATGTAGAAGTTTTGTTTATTGCACAAAAACATGGGCTACGCTCTCTAGAATTACCTATTATTTGGGCAGATGTAGCTGGTACAAAAGTAAGTATGTTCAAAGGACTTTTAGCTTTTCTAGAGCTAATCTTAATTCGCTGGCATTATCTACTTGGTCATTACACTCCTAGTAATGAAGCTATATCCGCTACGGCAGTTAACAATCGTTAGTAGAGTGGCAGCTCATACAACATTAAGCTATCAACATTAAGCTATGTCGAAAATTCAAATTTTACCTGATATTCTTGCTAACAAAATTGCCGCAGGCGAAGTAGTAGAACGTCCTGCTTCAGTAGTAAAAGAATTGTTAGAAAATTCTTTAGACGCTGGTGCTCGTCGTGTACGTGTTGAAACTAATACTGGCGGTAAGGCTCTAATTAAAATTAGCGATGATGGCGAAGGAATGTTGCGCGAAGATGCAATGATGGCTTTTGAGCGACATGCTACTAGTAAAATACGTAATATTGAAGACCTGGAAAAAATTCAGACATTAGGGTTTCGTGGTGAAGCCTTACCTTCTATTGCTTCGGTTTCTAAAGTTCACTTACGTACTAAAACAGCGAGTGAGCTAGAAGGAACAGAAATTGAGATTGTTGGCGGTCGTATTTTAGATGTGCGTGATTTGGCTTGGCCAGGAGGCACAGAGTTTGAGATTAAAGATCTGTTTTTTAATGTTCCTGCTCGACGTAAGTTTTTAAAAAGCGACTCAACAGAAAACTTTCATATTACTAATTTGATAACTCACTATGCCCTAGCCAATCCTAAAATCAATTTTGGATTGTGGCAAAGCGGGCGTGAAATAATTAATACTTCAACGGTGGAAACCTTTAGAGAGCGTGCTTATCAGCTATTTGGAGCAGATTTTATTGAAAATCTAATGGAGGTTAAACAAATAGGGGAGGTTTCCATTCAAGGTTTTGTCTCTAAACCTCAAGAGCAAAGAGCTTCGCGAGATTCACAATATTTATTTGTTAACGGGCGGTTTGTGCGTGATCGTGTGTTAGCTAAAGCGGTTAGTGACGCTTATAAAAACGTTATTCCTCAAGGTAGCTATCCAATAGTAATGTTAATGATCGATCTCCCTGGCGAGGAAGTAGATGTTAATGCCCATCCTGCAAAAACAGAGGTGCGTTTTCGTCGTCCCTATGTTGTAAGCGAAGCGGTTTCTTCGGCAATTCGTGCAGCTTTTTCGCACACCAAGCCCTTTGCTACATTTCCAATAGCAGAGAAAAAACTCTCTCAAATCATTGAAGATAGGTTTGCTCCTAACAGAACTCTGAACAATAAAGGTCAAGAACCTGAAACAGTAATAGCACCCAATAAAACATTATTTGATTTGCCTGATGTAGACGACCCTTTTGACAAAGTAGAACCACTTTTAGAAGGCAATAACCCTTATAACCTTCAAATTAATAACCTTATTGATCAAGCACTTGATCCTGATAAACCTGAAAAAATAACCAAACCAGAAATACTTAGGACAACAGCAATAAATCTTAAAGCACCAGCATCAGAAGGTTTGACATCAGTACCTTGTCAGTATCAAATCAGCCCTCAAGACCTTACGTTGGAGAGGCTTCCAGGTACAAACGCGATTAAACCTCTAGGACAACTACATGATAGCTACATTGTTGCAATTGATAGCCAAGGGTTAATGCTAATTGATCAACATGTAGCACATGAGCGGGTTTTGTTTGAAAAACATTTAGCAAAGATTTTAGATCGAAACCTAGAAGTCCAAGCTATGTTAATTCCTGAAACTATTGATTTAACACCTGCTCAATATACAGCGTTTGAAGCAACACATGCAGAGTTTGAGCAAAGTGGGTTTGAATTAATGGCACTTTCTGGCCGTACAATAGCCATTAAAGCCGCTCCTGCACTATTATCTATGGCGGATGCTCGTAAACTACTACTAGAGTTACTTAGTAGCCTAGAAAAAGAACGTCGTAATATTTCGCTAGAGTATTTTCAACGCGAAATAGCTGCTAGTATTGCTTGTCACGCAGCAATTAAAGTTAATATGTCGCTTACAGAAGAAAAAATGCAGTGGTTAATTGATGAGTTGATGAAAACAGAATGTCCAACTAATTGTCCACATGGAAGGCCAATTATCTTACGTTTTTCTATGAAAGATATTGAAAAAGGTTTTAAGCGAATTTAACATACAAAATATATTCTTCATCTTTAACAGCGAAAAGTTTCCCTTAATTGTTATATTCAGTCACAGGTTTTTGTCATATTAGCGTGAACAGTTTTTGTTCACTTAATATCAAAAATAAAGGAAACAAAATCCTAATGGATACTAAGAATATTAATAATTCACGTAGAGATTTCCTCAAAACTCTTTCTATAGCTACTACAGCTACTTTACTTACTAATCCTTCTAGTTTACTTGCTTTAACCCCTGTCTCAAAAATTAAAACGCTGTCTACTTCCCTTAGGCTTCCTACAAATTCTAATTGTGAAATTACTGCTATTGGACGTTCCAAAGTAGAGGTCAGATTTCCTTATGACAAAGGCTATTTAACTGCTGGTAGAAATGCTTTTAGAGATGAAGACGATCTGACTAATTATTTACTAGAAGCTTTTCTGATGGAAAGAGATGAAAAAGGTGGTATGCGTGGTAGTGTTAGGTGTATATCAGCTTATCAAAGAATAGATTCTAATGGTAAATCTATTTTTACTTTTGATGATCCTATTCTAGATCTAATAACTGATGAAAATGGTATCTTCACCATTTCAGGTACTCGCGTTAATGCAAAAGATATCATTTTAGCAAATGAAAGAGAGTCTACTTCCATAAATAAATCTGCCCTAGTTGATGGCAAATTAACCAAAAACCTAGTCTCTAAAGCATCTTTTACAGCATCACAATCAATTCCTTCTGAAGTATTCTTTCCTTCTTCTGGCGCGAGTCGAAGAATACGATTTAAGGCATATAGAGATGTTTTTCCTGGTTCTTGGAGAGCAGGAGCAAATATAAAGACTAGACGGTTAGATTTTGTTAGTGCTTCTATAACTGGCCATTATGCTCTTGATACTTTTAGTTGTGCTGAAGTAAAAGTTGATACCGATAGTGACACTACAGATAATTTCCTTAATGAATTTGAATTTGGTGTAAATAGTCCTCCTGCTTCTGGTGTTCTTTCTGAATGTAGAGCCTTATGGGATGGGAACAACCTTAGCGAAACTCTTGCTAAAGGCTGTATTGTCAGCTAATTGACTCTTTTCTTCTTATAATATAAAGCTTAAACCCTTTATACCTCTGCTTCACCCAACTTATAAAATTATAAAACCTTCTTTACTAACTATAATTATAGCAATCTCTATAGGTTATATAGAGTGTGTTACACAGTTCAACATACTTAAAATCAATGGTTTACAGATTTGCGGGGCATGCTCTATATAACCTATTTTCTATACCTGTCTCTTCCTCTATCTCAAACAAAAACTAATAAAGAAAAACATAAGATAAAATCATAAGAAGGCATAAGTATTAGGGAAATATTGGCAAGTTTCATAAATGGCTAAAAGTAGTTAACAGTTTGAGGTAAGCCCAAAAAACTTACTTCTGGTCTAAAGCCTGTTGTTTACATACTTAATTGGCAACTAAAAAATTTTATATTCTTAAACACTGTTAACCGGAATATGAAACTTGCCGAAATATTTTTTAAAAATATTTTAACCTAACAAACCTCTCAAAACTTGTCGTCTATATTATTAAACCTATGTTAAATTCCCCAGAAGGGTACTGATAGATTCTTAAGTCTGTACCATTATTATATTTAGCAAAATAAACTAAGCAAGTAACTACATTTATATTGCTATTAACTAAGAATTTACCATAAAATACTTCCATTAATAAGGAGAGTGTCTATGGAACAACCTAAACATAATTACTTTAAGGATAAAGAACGGCAAGCACTATCACCTAAAAAACTTCTTTTACTTATTGGTATTCCAGCAACTATAGGTATTTTAGTAATGGGAGCCAATGAGCTATTTAGCTATTTTGAAGCTACTAAAACCTCATCTATTTCATCTGTTACCACTCAACCTACGCCTACCGTAAATAACATCATTTCTAATGCTCCTAAAGGAGTAAATTTTTACAACGAAGTAATAAAGCCTTATACAGAGGATTTGCGAAAAAAACTATCAGAGGGAAAATTTGAAGAACTAGAAAAAATTGCTGAATCTTTAAGAGCAAATAAAGAAACCTTTACTGGTGGTAGTTGGAAACTAGAGGAATTCTATGATGCTATTTCTTACTTAAATGATGAAATTAATGACGAATTTTGGGAAATCAATATAAAGACTCTAGAAACTTGGGTTAAAGAACGTCCAGAATCAATAACAGCCAAGGTAGCCTTAGGTAATTTATTGGTGCAATACGCTTGGAAAGCTAGAGGAACTGGCTATGCCTCTGAAGTTTCGGAAGAAAATTTTAAGCTCTTTTATGAGCGGTTAGAAAAAGCAGAAATAGTTCTTAATGAAGCTAAAAAACTTCCTGCTAAATGTCCTGTTTGGTATGAAGTTATGTTATCTGTTGCACATAGCACAGGATGGGAAAAAGAACGTTATAACCGTTTATTTGAAGAAGCAATTAAAGTTGAGCCATATTACTCTCAGTTTTATATAAGCAAAGTTGTGTATTTACTACCTCAATGGTATGGAGAAAAAGGTGATTTAGAAAAGTTTGCTGAGCAAACCTATCAACGCTTTCCTGGAAAAGAAGGTGCAATGCTTTATCAAGAAATTGGTGATCAGATAAATCATTATTACCCACAGAATCTCTTTAAGGTAACTACTATTTCCTGGGCTAAAATTAAAGAAGGATATTTGGCTCGTGAACAAACTTATGGGGCTAATAGCAGAGTATTAAATAGGTTTTGTCAATTTGCTGTTTTCGCTAACGATAAAGAAACAGCTAAAGAACTCTTTCAAAGAATTGGTGATAAATGGGATACAGGCATTTGGAAAACTTATAAAGACTTTCAACAAGCTAAAACAATGGTAAGCAAATAGAAAAACTGAAAGGAGATTTATGAATAAAACACAAGAAATTTTTTTAGCATTTCTACTTTTAATAGGAAGTCTTTTAGCTGGTAATAATTTGGCTAAAGTGTTTGTCTCAGTCCCAGCACCTCCGCCTACTTTTAATCTTAATGGACAATTAAGTTTTAGTGCTAAAACAGATCAAGGTGTGGAGCAATCTTTAGCTGAGGCACAGGCTCAATCCTTTGCTTTGGTTTATTTTTTTGCTGCCGATTGTAATCATTGTGCTAATGTGCTTCGTGGTAGAGGAGTCTTATTTGAAGAAGCATCAAAACTGGGTTTTAAGCCTATTGGACTCTCAGCCTTAGGGCCTAATTTTGGTATGTCACAATTAACATCAATTCGTGATCAATTTCGACTTCCTTCACCCGTTTTTGGAGATTCTAACGATCAGATTTGTAATAAGTATGGCGTAAGAGAATTCACTGTTTTTCTACTAGATGAAAATGCAAACATTTACTTTAGGCAACAAGTTGGTAACGACTTAAATGCAG
>JAHFUF010000303.1 GCA_023265235.1 Blastocatellia bacterium | reverse complement strand
CCAGCAATCAAGGAAGAATTAGCCTCTGCTCCAATATCTGTAGCCATTTTATAATTTGCTAGTGCTAGCTCTAGAGCTTCTGCTAGCCTGTCTTGTTGTTGGAAGTAATGGGCTTGTGCCGCAGTTAATGTTGCTAATGCTCTCATTTGTAACAAACTGGGTACAGGAGAAGACATAGTTGGGACTTCAGAATAAAATTGCGATTTAGGGCGTTTTGCCCCCATTAATAAATGTTTAATTGCTCCTTGATGGCCATCAAGATAGGCTAATTGTTTTTCGTCAAACTCCTCTAACCCAAGTGCAATCTTTTCTAGGTTACCATAAGCAGGCGTGTTTAGTTGTTGAGCAGAAAGATTACCAATAATTTCTTGTATTGATTTGTTATTTGGGTTGCTAAGATTTATTGGAAAGTCTATTAGATCTTGGATTGCTAAGTTATATTCAATCCAAGCATTTTCTGAGTCAGGGACTTTTTCAATATATGGTCGTACTACTTTAGGTATTTCTCCAAAAGGCGGTATTATTAAAGGATAAGAAAGAGTAGAAAATAATATTGAAGTGACTAAAAGAAAAACCAAAATAGCTTTGCGTTTAGGAGAAAATTTAATTTTTTCTACAAATTCTATTTCGTCTAATCCTTTTTGCTGATAAACACTTTCTCCCTTGGCTTCACAAGCTCTAAAGTAAAGCAGTACTATAGCTATATCTACTAGTGGGTTGACAATGGTTATAAACAATCCTGGAAGTAGCAATGTAGTAAAAGTGATAGTAGTAAAACGAGAAATAAAATTTAACTCTAAGCTACTAAACAAAGAAGCATTAGCCATAAAAGTGCTTAAAAACAAAGCAAAAGTAATACTTTTAACTAGCAAACTTCTAAGTTTTAATGAAACAGCTATGGAATAAAATTCTGTTGTTAAGTCCTTAGATCTTTCTATAATTATCTGGCTACCTTTTTTGTTTTCAAGTGTTGCTATAGGGCTACTAAGTGAGTATTGAACACCTAGACGAAAAGCAGGCAAGAGTAACCTCCAAACCTGTGAAAGTGCTAACAAATAGCTATGTAAAGCAGACACAATAATTTGTGGCAACCGTTTTACTAAAGAGGCTAGCACTTTGTTTACTGAAATAGCCCCTGTTTCTTGTAGTTGTTTTGTTGCTAAAGAAAATGCTCCAATACTGACTTCGCCAAAAAGTAGCAAGGTTATTAAGGGTAAAATCCACCAAACTAGATGTATAAAGCTGCCAATAGCAAAGTCAAATTTTGTTTGCATTAAACTTGTTGATATCAAACTAATAATCAGTACAAAAGCAAAATTTATTGGCAAAGAAATTCTTACTATTTGTATAAAATGCTTCCAATAAATACTAAATGAATGATGAAGTAATGGTATGTCTCCTTCTAGGTTGGCGCGTAGTGCGGTAGCAAAAACTTTTGCACTAGGAAACCTATCTGTAGGGTTTTTAGCTAGGGCGGTCATTACTACTTCGGCTATTGCTGTAGGGATTTCGCGGCATTTCTTTTGTAAAGGGATAGGAGGTATTTCTGAATGCTTATAAATTAACTGGTACATATTACCGCTAAAAGGAGTTTCGCCACAAAGCATTTGATAAGCAATTACCCCTAAGCTATAAATATCAGAACGTGGATCTAGTCGTCGGCCATTGCACTGTTCTGGTGACATATAAAGAGGCGTTCCTAGCACCATTCCAACACGAGTCATCCATTCTGGTACAGAACGAGGATCAATATTACCCGCCGTTTCACTAGCACCAAGGATATTAGTATCTTTCTCATATAAAGCTTTAGTTTTTGCTTCTGCAAAAGTCTCAGGACAGTTTTCAGTTATATAAGATTGTAATTTCTTAGTGTAGTCACCAGAAAACGAAACATCAGAAGAAGTTATGGTCAATAAATTACTAGGGCTAGTTGGTAAAAGGCTTGATTTTTCGTCTGATAAGTTGTTGGAATGTAATTTTGCTAAGCCAAAATCCAGGACTTTAACATGATAAGAACCTCTACCATCAGGCTCTAGCCAAATGTTATCAGGCTTTAGATCCCGATGAATAATGCCTTGGTTATGAGCTTCGGTTATAGCTGAGCAAATTTGTTCTAAAATATCTATAGTAAAACTAACAGGGAGCTTAGCTTTTTTCTTGAGCAGTTCACCAAGAGTAAACCCTTTTAGATATTCCATTACTAGGTAAGCAACTTTGCTTGAGCCAAAACTAGCAATTCCAAAGTCTGTAACATTCACTACGTTAGGATGTGAGAGTCTACCTGCTGCTTCAGCTTCACGCTTAAAGCGTTCCACAAACTCTGCATGAGTCATAAATTGTGGAGCAATTACTTTTAAGGCTACAGGGCGTTTTGTTCCTAGGTGTATAGCTTGGTAAACGGCTCCCATACCGCCTTGTCCAAGTTTTTTTTCGATTAAGTATTTACCTTCTAATATATGGCCAGATAACTGTTCTAGGAAAGCATCTTTACTAGTACTAGTTAAATTCGCTTTGTTTTCTTTAATCTCTTTTTCCTGTTTAACAAGTTTTGCAGCAAAGTTGGCCACAGGTTTTTCCAAAAAAGAGTCTGCTGCTTCGTGTGAGGCAAGAAGCGACAAAACTTCTTGATACATTTCTTGGTCGCTAGCGCATTGTTGAGATAATAATGCTAATCGTTTTTCTTTTGCTGTTTCTAGTACTGACCAAAAAAGCTCTTTAATTTTCTTTTGTCTTTCTAATGGCATAACTAGCGTCCTTTGTGTTAAAAAACTGCAAGACTTTACTTTTAAGTACATGGCGACAAAAGAAAAACTTTTCTCTCAGAAAAATAAAAATATTTGGAAAATAAATAGAGGAAAGAACCCCCATAGCTACAGGATGTTTTATTATTTTGTTCCTTTTAAGTCACGGTAGAGCCTAGCCTTAGCCATACTCCATTCTCGATTGGCTGTTGCTGTTGAAATTCCTAGTACTTCAGCAGTTTCTTCTATGGAAAGACCGCCAAAAAAACGTAGTTCTACAAGTTGGCTTTGGAGTGGGTCTAGAGTTGCTAAGCGAGTTAATGCATCATCTAAGGCAAGAAGATCTATATCAGGAGGTGCTTCTGAGAGTCCAATAACTGTTTCTAATGGCACTTTTTTTTCACTCCCACCGCGTTTAACTCTATTACGACCACGAGCATAATCAATTAAAATTCGTCGCATTAGTTGAGCGGCTGCACCAAAGAAATGAGAACGGTTTTTCCAATCTACCTGAGATTGATCTATTAGTCTAAGATAGACCTCATGAACTAATGCTGTAGCTTGTAACGTGTGATTTTCCCGCTCTAGGTTCATATAATAATTAGCTAGTTTGTGCAGTTCATCATAAACAACATCCATTAAGTTACGTAAAGCTTCTTTATCACCATTGCTACAGTTGAGTAGCATTTGAGTTACATTGCTTGGTGATTGCATATTAAAAATCCTTATCCGAATGTAGGGGCAGACCTATGTGTCTGCCCTTTTTCTTTGTATGATTAAAGAGGGCAGACCTATGAGCATGTCCTTCTTTGTATGATTAAAGAGGGCAGACACATAGGTCTGCCCCTACTATTTTATCTCAATTATTAATTAATAAGTTAACTAATAATGCCAAATAGGCTTTATCAAATTATTCAATATCAGGTATCTTTCTAGACTAAATGTTATCAGTAATAAGTTCTATGTAGTCTAAGTTTTTTGTCTACAGAAGCTTAGTTTAGAGATAAGTAGGTGGAAGTTTTATGACTTTTGATAATGTATTACCTTTAGGAACAATGTTAGCTAAGCGTTATAAGATCCTTAACTTAATAGGTGGCGGTGGAATAGGTTTAGTTTATTTGGTTAAAGACAAACGAGAGAATGTTTTAAGAGCTATAAAACAAATGAATGTAGAACAAGGAGACTTAAAAGAATATACCAAAGCAATTAGTGATTTTCGCCGTGAAGCAGAGTTGTTATCAAAGGTTGATCACCCTTTAATTCCTACTTTTCACGGGTATTTTATTGAAGATGGTTTTTATTATTTGGTTATGGAGTATTTAACAGGAAAGGATTTATTAGAAATACTAGAAAATTCTCTTACTCCTTTTGCTGAAAAGCAAGTTGTTAAATGGGGTATTCAACTTTGTGATGTGCTTGGCTACATTCATTCTTATAACCCTCCTATTATTTATCGTGATATGAAGCCTGCTAACATACTTTATGATGAGGCTTTGGACAGGCTCTATTTGGTGGATTTTGGTACAGCACGCTTTATTGCTGCTTTAAGTGCTAGTGGAGTTACTGCTGTAGGTACACTTGGATATGCTCCACCAGAGCTTTTTGATGGGAAAGTTAGCCCAGAAACAGATATTTATTCTCTAGGAGCAACTCTTATTCATTTACTAGTTGGTAGATGTCCTCCTTTTCATCCTAGCTTTGGTTTTAATTTTGTTTCTAATCGTCGCCCTTATCAGCTTAATCCTAGAATTTCTAGAGCAATAGACGAGATTTTAGTAAAAGCTGTATCCATTGATCCTCAAGACCGTTATTCTTCTGCTGATGAAATGAAAATGGCGTTAGAAAAACATTTGGCTACTCTATAAAGGTCTACTATTTTTTGTTTGCTTGGCTATGTTAAAATCGCTTATATTACGCGTATTAATAAATAGGAGGCAATATGTCTAAGTTAAAGAATGACCTAATCCAAGAAATCTACTACCCAGACACGGATGGAAAACCAATGGCAGAAAATACTAGACAATATGAATGGATAGTGACTATTAAAGGTAATTTAGACAGCTATTTACCAGATTTTGTAGCAGGAGATCTGTTTTGGTATCCAGTAGAAGGACAACCTTCTATACATTATGCTCCAGATGTTATGGTTGCTGTAGGTCGTCCTAAAGGTCATCGCCTTTCGTATAAACAATGGGAAGAAAACAATATTGCGCCTCAAGTAGTATTTGAAATTCTTTCTCCAGGAAATACTGAAAAAGAAATGCAACGCAAACTTAGCTTTTATCAAAAGTATGGAGTTCAAGAGTATTATGTTTTTGATCCTGAGCCAAAAACTTTTCGGCTTAATGGTTGGTTAAGAGCAGGAGAGGAGTTGTTACCTATTGTTTCTATTCATAATTGGACTAGCCCATTGCTTGACTTCCGTTTTCAATTTACTAGCAATGATTTAGTTATTTACAGACCTGATAATAAAGTATTTTTAACATTTGCAGAATTAATTGAACGAGAGCAAATGGCTTCGTTACAGGTTGAAGAAGAACACAAACGTGCTGAAGAAGAACACAAACGCGCTGAACAAGAACACGAACGAGCCAATAGAGCCGAAAAACAACTTAAAGAACTGTTAGAAAAGATAAAAGCTATGGGGGTTGAAATGTAATGAGAGTAGAATGGGCTAGTTTATGCTAGCCCATTTTTAGCTTATTTCTTACCTTCTAGTTCATCGGCTAATTGACCTGCATTATAAACCTTGCGTAAGGCTTCTAGCATACCAGCACTATGTACTGCCATTGCTCGACCACGCTCTTCTGTATAAACATAGCGTGAAACAAAGCGATGGGCATTACTATCAAAGTTTACTCCTACGATTTCACCTTGACGGTTAATTACTGGACTGCCAGAGTTGCCTCCAATGGTATCTGCTGTATAAACAAAGTTCATTGGGACACTTTGATCTACTGCGGATTTATTCGCTAATAATTTAGGTGCAAGTTCAAAAGGAAACTTATTGTCAAAACTTGTAGCACGATCATAAAGACCTGCATAAGTAGTTTTATAGGGAACTAAAGTTGTTCCTACTTCATAGCCTTTTACTTGCCCATAGCTAAAGCGTAAAGTAAAGTTAGCATCAGGCGCAATACTAGGGCCATAGACAGCAAAACGAGCTTTGGCTACTTTTTCACCTGCCGAGATTCTCAATGGATCAAAGTTTTCTCGTGAGAATTTGTCTAATTCCCGTACAATAGGGTCAATTTTAAGTGCTAGTGCAATTAGAGCGTCACCACTTTTTTCTAAACCAGCCAAATCACCTTCAAGTAAGGACTTACGGAAACCCACGTCATTTAACTTAGTAGTAGCAATTAGTGTCCTAGCTGCTTCTTTAGCCGTATGACCATTTAGAGTAGCTTTAACAAAAGGATCTGCATAACCAAGTTCTTCTAATATTTCTTGTAAACGGTCTGCTAACAAAACTTCCTCTAGATCAGTGTAAATAGGAGCAGGGGAAAGAAGTTGAAATTTAAGTGACTCAAGGTTGGAATCGCGATAAGCTGGCAGACGTTCGCCATTTGGTTTTTTTGTCTCGATAACATATTGAGTGATACTTAAGGCAAACCTAGCTAGCTGTGAAGACGATAAGCTAGAGTAAGTAGTTCGTTTACTCATAGCAATAAAATTAGCATAGGCTTGTCCCATTTCTGACCAAGCACCACCATAAGCTTGTTGGAGTTGTGGGTTTTCTACTACTTTTTGTTTTAGATCTTGTTCTTCTTTGA
>JAHFUF010000302.1 GCA_023265235.1 Blastocatellia bacterium | reverse complement strand
GAACTACAAAAATTTAAAACACACCCTTACTTAAAATCCTTACTAGAAGGTGGAAAATTAATTTCCTATGGTGCTAAAACAATCCCTGAAGGAGGGCTTTTTTGTTTACCTAAACTCTATGCAGATGGTGTGCTAATTGTTGGTGATTCAGCAGGTTTCCTTAATTCAGCACGGCTTAAAGGTATTCATCTAGGGATGAAGTCTGGCATGTTAGCAGCAGAAACTATTTTTGAAGCCTTGCTACAAGACGACTTTTCAGCTAATCAACTTAGCAATTATGATAAAAAATTCAAAGATAGCTGGGCCTATCATGAACTCCACCAGTCACGCAATTTCCACCAAGCGTTCAAAGATGGTAATTTAGTAGCAATGTTTCATACAGGTATACAAATGGCATTTGAAGGAAATTATTGGGGAGTATTTGACCGTGCTCACAATAAAGCAGGTCATACTCATATGCAAAAACTCTATAATTTTCAAAAGCGTGAGCCAGAAAAACATAATTTTGATGGGAAAATAACCTTTGATAGACTTACTAATGTTTACTATTCTTCAACCAAACACGATGAAGATCAGCCTTGTCATTTGAAAGTACTAGAGCCAAATATTTGTATTGATCGTTGTGTTAAGGAATATGGTAATCCTTGCCAATATTTTTGCCCTGCTAAAGTTTATGAAATGGTAGAAGATGGGGCAGAAAAGAAAAAATTACACATTAACTTTGCCAACTGTGTTCATTGCAAAACCTGCGATATTATGGACCCTTATCAAATTATAGATTGGGTTACTCCTGAAGGCGGCGGCGGGCCAAGTTATACCATAATGTAATGATTAAAATTTCATACATAAGCAATTAAGCCACCAAGTTTAGGTGGCTTAATTTATTTTATTTAAGAAAATTTCTTCTCTACTAAATTGTGAAAGAATCTCTATGCACGCATGTCATGGATTGTTAGTAGCTTAAGAATCTCAAAATGTCTTACTCCTTGTGGAGTACGTACTTCCACTTCATCCCCATCCTTTTTACCCATAAAACTTTTTCCTATTGGCGAAGTAGTAGAAATAAAGCCCTTTGATAAATCTGCTTCTTCAGCAGTTACCAATTTATAAGTAACTTTTTCGTTTTTATCTTGATCTAGCACGGTTAAAACTGAGCCATATGCAGCGCGATCTTTAGGCAATGTGTCAATGTTAATTAAAGCCAAATCCGACAAACGTTTACGCAAAGCACCAACACGAGCTTGCAAATATTCTTGACGATCTCTTGCGGCTTTGTATTCAGCATTTTCACGTAAATCCCCTAAGGCAGCGGCTTTATGTAGCTCTCTTGGTAACTCTATTTTTAGTTCTGTTTCTAATATTTTTAATTCTTCTTCTAGCTTTTTTTTAATGTCTGCTGACACGTAACCCTCCAAAGTTCCAAAACCTTCTCACACTGCTACGCTTAAACCACTTGGGAGCACTGTTTTGGGTTTTCTTCTTTAGTTGATTTTTACCTAATTAATGACTAAAACAAATTAATGAGTAAAACAAAATTAACGGTAGGCTTTTCAAAATAACTTTTAGCTAACTAGGTAATGAAAATTTATTGAAGTACATAGAGGGGGAAATTCCCCTCTAAAACAACCTAAGATTTCAATTCATCAGGAATTGAATCAGGATCTTTATACCAATCTGCGTTGATTTTTAAAAAATGTTCCTCTTTAGGAGGCAAATCATCTTCGCGAAAGATTGCTTGTGGAGGGCAAGCAGGCTCGCAAGCACCACAATCAATACATTCATCAGGATTGATAAAAAGCATTTTATATTTTTCAAACTCTGGCTCATCCTTGCGAGGATGAATACAATCAACAGGACAGGCTTCTACACATGCGGTATCTTTAGTATCAATGCATGGCGAAGCAATAACGAAAACTCCCATGATCCGCTCTCCTTATCTTATTAGCACCTAATGCTTCGTCTTTGTTTATAAAGTATTAGAATTTTACTGAATATTTATCCCAAGCCATAGGATTCTGCTTGATTCTACTTAATTTTCCTTTATTCTGCTTGGGAGGATATTTCGGCATTCTAACACAAGTAGAAAAAAAGACTACAAATACCTGCATTTAGCTAGCAGTGCCAATAGTTTGTTATTGACCACTAGCAGTAGTGTTAATCTTAGCACTAGAATCAGTCGTTTTTTCCATACCCTGCTCTAGTTTCTTAAATGCATTTAACACAATATCTGGTGTAATTACTTCTGGTAAAATAGTTGGTTCTTTGTCTTTTGGGATATAAAGCACATAAAGCGGTACACCGCTACGACCAAAACCTTCTAATGTTTTAGTAATGGTTTCATCACGAGATGTCCAATCAGCTTTTACTGCTACAATACCTAGTTTAGTAATTTGATCCTTTATTTCTTGATTGCTAAAAGTAACCTTTTCATTGACTTTACAGCTTAAACACCAAGCAGCAGTAAAATCTAAAAATATTGGTTTACCTTGAGAACGTAAGTCTTGAATTAATTTTGGAGAAAAGGCTTGCCAATCAATACCATCCTTATTATTAAGCGCAACTTTACCAGGAGCTACAGCATCATTACGCGCACTAGAAATAGCATAAGTCAAACTAGTAGCTACTAGAATTATCATAGTAGCTTGTGCAATACGACGACTACGATCGCTATTTACTAAAGTACCCCAACGGCCAAGCACCCAAGCACCTACAGCCATTACTACTAAAGATATTAAGAGTTTTGCTACTACATCCATTCCTGCTTGCAGGCCTAGTACCCAAACTAACCATACTACAGTAGCCATAAGTAAAAAGCCCATAAATTGCTTAAATGTTTCCATCCAAGCACCAGGTCTAGGAACAAACTTTAGTAAGGCTGGCACAAAAGAAAGCAAAATATAAGGCAAAGACATACCTATTGCAACTGAAGAAAAAATTAACATTGAAGCCCAAAGAGGTTGTGTCATAGCAAATCCTAGGGCTGAACCCATAAAAGGTGCAGTACAAGGTGTAGCGACTAAAGTAGCTAAAACACCGCTTGCAAAAGAGCCAAATAAACCAGATTTGTTCATTGATTCTTGCCCAACACCCATTAATGATGTTCCAACTTCAAAAACTCCAAATAAATTAAGGCCAAAAAGGAAAAATAATCCCGATAAAACTACTAGAAAGCTTGGAGATTGTAATTGAAACCCCCAACCTAGTTTTTCTCCCCCAGCACGCAACAGCATAAGGCCGCCACCTAATACCCAAAAGGAGATTAATACCCCAAAAGTAAAAACCATTCCATGTTGCCAAGTCTTACTGCTATCTTCCTTAGCTTGTTTAACAAAACCTAATACCTTAATAGACAATACTGGTAAAACACAAGGCATCAAATTTAAGATTAGCCCTCCTATAAAAGAAAAGGCTATTGCTACCCAAAGACTACTTAGTTGATTTGGATTGGTTGGAAAAGCTTTGGTAGCACTAGTAGATGTAGCATTATCATTAGCTAATAGAGCCATATCTCCAGCAATAGTAACAGATATGGCTAAAGCTTTTTCTTTAGAGTTTTCTTTCCAAGACTCAGAGGAAACCATTACCCCTTTTAACTCTTTTGGTGCTTCGGTTGCAGCAGCCGCACGTTTAACTTCTAAAGTATAGTCAGTAGGAGTTTTTTGAAAGTTTTGTGGTATGCCATGTTCTATTACTCCATCTTCAAAAGGGAAAAAGGCAAGTTTATTTACTTCACCCTTAAAATTTAGTGGAGGTACAATTTTAATTAAAATCTGATCCTTATTTGTTGCTGCGCTAAATTGCCAATCAGAACGGCTTAATGGGTGTTTTGTCCTAGTATCACTAAAAGTTTGTGCCCATTTACTAGATTTAGGTGTTTCATTTTTTACTGGTAACTCTAGCTCTACTTTAGCACCACCTGGTAGGCATACTTCTTTACATACTAACCATTTAGAGTTTCCTGTAAGCTTGACAGAACTAGTAGGTATATTAGCTGGAGGTGTAATCTGAACAAGTAAAAACACTTCGCCATCATAACCAAAGCTAGTTAATGGTGGAACATCTATTCTCTCTGGGTAAGGCCAAACAATAGCCCCAGCAGAAAAACCTGTTGGTAGTTCCCATTTAATTGAAGTAGCTAGGCCAGAATCACCAGGGTTTTGCCAGTAAGTATGCCATTCTGAGTCAGCTTTGAGTCGTAGTGCTACCCAAAAGGGTTGTCCTGGTTGAATTGATTCTACCTCTGAAACTAGTTCTGCTTCAGAATGTTGTGACTTTTGCACTTGTGCAAAAGCTGGAACGGTTAAGGAAACAAAAACGACCAAACAAGTCAATAAAATTTGACTAACAATTTGACTAAATATATTTTTCATATCTCTAATCTCTAATCCTAAGAAAGTAGACCTAATATTTTAAGCCTCTAACTTTTAAAAGTTAACAAAGATTTTTTTGGTAAAACAAGATTATAGTTTTATAAAAGGTTTGATATCTATAGCCAACCCCTTAATTTATCGCTTAAAACCCAAACGTGATGTATTGATATTGTTTCTTTGGACAACACTTTGGACAACACTTTGGATAGCACTTTCACCAGTTTTATTTTTAAATAAAATCAATTTGTTGCCAAATAAAATAAATGAATTAAAAACTCAAATAAAGCTAAGCAATTACAGTTTGTTTGGCTTATACGCCTGTTTTTCATCGCCACAGTAGAACGAAAATTAGGAAAGAACTGTTTTCACAATTTTTGACATAATCAGTACAGATTGGAAATGGTTGATACCGTTATAATATTTTGAAATCATTTTGTAGTTGCGCTAAACTCTGCTTGCTATTGATTTATAACTGTCCAAAGGTTTTTATGGTTGTTTATTATTTGGTATATTTGTAAATTATCCTATAAATTCTTTCTTATTTAAGATTATAAATACTCTTTTACTTTGATAACTAATTCACAATAAACATATTTCTATTAGGACAATGCTATATTCTCATCTACAACCTGATCTACTAATAAAATTTGTCTCTATATTTACACCAAAATATTATTATTATTTTGATTTTTTGTTTCTCGTTTCTAAAAATCTCGTTTCTAAAAACTTTAGCTTAAACTCAAGCCAACAACCTAAAACCTTTCAATATCACTTGGTAGGAGAAAAATAAGTGAGCAAAGAAAAAAAAACTAAGAATCTAAAAAAAAGCTCTTTTTTATTTAAACCTTTATTATCTAGATCCTCCTCTAAACCCTCTACTATTGTTGACAATAATAACAATAATGAGCCTACTGATTTAAATGAAACAACCTCAACTAAATCTTTATCAGACATTAGTACTTCTAGTTTAACTTCTCAATTGCCTTCTCTTACTAACCCTGTTAGTAGTGTTAGTAGTGTTAGTAGTGCTAGTAGTGTTAGTAGTGTTAGTAGTAAGTCTTCAAATAGTACCCATTTAGGAGAACCAACTATGGCAAAAAATAACAAACTTTCTGCTCAAACAACTCAACTCCCCACTAATGAGCAAGCTTCTAGCGTCAAAGCTACTACAATGATTATCCCTATAAACCCTAGCCCTGAAGAAGAATCTATTTCTTTTACCAATGGCCATTCAACTAGTCTAGATACTCAACTTAATAAAACTCTTTTAGAAGAATTTTCACAAATCTTTTTGCGTAGAGCCGAAGAACGTTACACTAAACGTCTCTCTCCCGATCAACTGCGTCGTAATATCTCTGAAATGCTCACTTTTATTTCTCATCGTAACCCTGGCGAAATTAAAGTTCGCCATGTTTCTATGCACAAAGCTGGTCTTGATCCCAATGAAGAACTTGTTGCTATAGAAACTTGTATGGACGACCAGCCTTTTATTGTTGACACTACTAAGTTGGCCTTTGCTCAATTAGGTCTCTCTATTGTTTATGCTGTTACTCTACTTGTCCCTACTCAACGTGATAGTAATGGTTATCTTTTATCTGTTCACCCTGATTCTAATTCTCAAGTAGAATCTGTTACTCGTTTTATACTTCAACGTGTCAAATCTTCTCAAACTCGCCAGCTTATTGTTTCTGACTTACACAATCGTTTGTCTTTAGCTCGCGCTACGACTACTGCTTTTTTAAGATTAAAAAAGCTTGCCCGAGAAATTATTAATGAATACCATTATTTGGGCCAAATTTACTCAAATCAAAAACATATCTTTGAACAAGTTTCTGGTTTTTTAATCTGGTTATTAGATGAACATTTTGTTTTCTTTGGTGCTTCTTTCTATCAACCTGGACTCATTGTTGAAAATAGCTTAGGTTCTGCCTACTCTCTAGCTCAAAACCAAAATAATTCTGTTTCTGTTTCAGAACGTTTCTTTTCTTCTAATCACTTTAATCGTGAGCGTTTTGGCGAATCTGACCTTATTAAATTTCATAAATGCAATTTAGACTCTCAAATTCATCGTGCTGGCAAGATCTTAGATGTTATGTTTCGCCGTTTTGATGATGCTGGCAATGCTATTGGTGGGGTTGTTTTTCATGGTTTACTCACTCAAAAAGCAATTAGTTCTAC
>JAHFUF010000301.1 GCA_023265235.1 Blastocatellia bacterium | reverse complement strand
ATAGTGAAAACATTTGATTAGAAATAGCGTGAGAAAATTTAACGGTTATACTTCTGAATTGTTTAAGCCCTGATTCTTTATTTTATCATCTTGGGTTAACACGAGGCTATTTGACAACTAACTAGTTTCTGAAAAATATTATGCAAAGCATATGTCTGCTTCTACTAAACGCTGTTAATACTCTTGGTTGAAAGAAAATCGCTTCTATTTAATCCTTAGATTTTACAAACCCAAAGAAGCACTTGTCTATTAATTCTTGTAAAGATTTGATGGTTTTTTATCATATGCATTTTATTTTGTCTATACTTTTATAATAGCCAGATCCATATAAAAGGCTTTAGGAAAGCTTTTCAAAAACTTTTCTTACTACTAAAACGGTGCCAAGTTAATTTACTTATTATAAGAATTTTCACACTGGCTAACTAACTATATATCAGTAGGTTAGTTTTATAGCCATTTAGTCTGCATACTAACTATACAATAAAACTTTTTAGCTTAAATAAACAGGTTTTAAGCTAAAGCAATAGTAAATAAATAATTAGCTAACCAAAGAGTCAAAGAATGTCTACTCTTTGAGGTATTTTTTATTATGGCATAGGGATTGCTGCTTGGTACTATCAATCAACCAATTAAAAATCAAACTCTCAAAATCTTAAAACTTAAGCAAAACTTTAAGGAGAAACAATGTTCTTAGGAAAAGCAATTGGAAAGTATTTATTTAGCTTCCTGCTATTTGCAATACTATTTAGCTTTGGAGTTAAGTCTACCGAAGCTACTACCCTAGTATTTGTACATGGAAAAGGTTCAGGGAAAGATACTGTAAGTAACGTAACTAGTACTTATTGGACAACAGATATGATCCGTGCATCAACAAGAAATTATGCTGCCAAATCTTTAGTAGTTTCTTATGATGGTAGCCAATATTATTGGGATACTGTTGGTGATATTTCAGCACAAATCAACAACTACTTAAATTCAAATCCCACTGAAACACTAGTTTTTGTTTCCCATTCATATGGTGGTATTCAAATGCGCTTTATTCTTTGCAACAGCACTCCTTCAGCACCTTACTATAACTATCGTGGTGCAAATTTCGCTCGTATTGCTGCTGCGACTAGTCATGTAATCACTCTAGCTACTCCTCATAGTGGAAGCGCAGTAGCAGATTTAGGTTCAACCCTATCTAACAGTGCTTTTACTTCTTGGATTGTTTCACTAGTTGATAATAACTCTAATTCTTCCAAAGTTTTAACCTCTTCTCATTTACAATATGCTAGTCAAAACTGGCTACGCGACAGTTTAAGAACAAAATCCTTCTATACTGTTGCTGGTACAAATACTCTTAATCATATTTACCACCTAACTGATGTAGGCTTAGGAACATTATCCTTACTTGCACCATTTAATGGAACTAACGATGGTTTAGTAGGAATCGCAAGTGCTCATTATACTGGTGCTCCTGGTGGCGACTGGTTTAATACCACTGCTAATCACGATCACAATCGCCATAACGTTGATCCAGGTTATATTGGAGACATTGTTGGTGAATACGGCTTTTAACTTAAAGAGGAGAAAAAAATGAAAAAATTTGGATTATTATTTATAGCAGTTATCCTATTAGTAGTAGCTGTGACCTTTACCCAAAATGTTGAAAATAGTACCCCGGACAAGATTAGAGTTAAATCTATCCCACAACTAGAAACAGAACGATTGGCTAAAGAAACTTCTTTTAACCGCACTGATACCGGAAGATTAACCCCAGAAGCTCTTAACCAAGAGTCAGAAACAATTAAAACACATTCGACCATTTTTGTAATGGAAGGTGTACAGTCAAATAGCATTACTCTACCTATTACTGGTGATCGTGCTAAAATTGGTGTTTTTTCTGCTCAAGATGGTAGTTTAGACATACAATTATCTGACCCAAGTGGTGGAGATATTCCAGTAGTTCCTCATTCCCGAGATAGCCAAATCTCTTCTAATGAAATGAGTCAAGTAGTAATGGGACGTGGTGGAGTTAAAGACGGAGTTTTATTTATTACTGATCGTAAACAAATGACACCAGGTAACTATATAGTCAATGTCCGTCAATCCAATGCTCCTGTTGATATCATTGTTAATGATGAAGGTGGCCCAGAATTAAACGTTTGGTTAAGCAACAATGGTCGTGATAGTAAAAAAGGTGTAACTATTTATGCTGAGCTAAAAGATGGGGAAAGCTCTATGCTTAATGCCCAACTAGTAGCCAGAGTAAAAGGAACTGACACCAAAATCACATTAACAGAAACAACCCCTGGCGTTTATTCTACTAACTTTAACACTGCTAAATTTGAAGAGCTTCAAACATTAATAATTGAAGCTAAAGGCCGCACAACACAAGGCTTAGACCTACTTCGTAGTGGAAGTATAGATGTTATTGCTGGTAAATCTAATGCAAAACTCTTAGGCGTTGGTCAAGAAACCCTTACTGATTCTGATTTAGTAGTAGAAGTAAACGTTAAAGTAACAGCCCCAGGTCGTTATTATGTTCGTGGTAACATATTAGGTAATGCTGGTGAACCTATTGCTTGGGCACAAGATGCTCAGGAACTAACCGCTGGTAATCACACTTTGACCTTGAAGTTTGCCAAAGAAATACTTAATCAATCTGGGTTTACTAGTGGATTTAAGCTCTCTGGTGTTGAGCTAATGAATACTACTAACATGCCTGGAATCAAAGCTGCTGAGAAGATAGACAATTTCTTCTTAAAGAGTTCTTTATAAAATACCTCTAAACAGTAGCAAAAAGTAGCAAAAAGTAGCAAAGCTATAGCCTAGAAGTTAACTTCTAGGCTATAGTTGTTTTTACGCCTAATTCTTATCAAATCAAAAAATTAAATCCATTAAATTAGGAGTTTTATAAATGTTACGCCATAGTAAATTTTTACTTTTATTTTCTTTTATATTAGCACTTGTTACTATCACTAACACTCAAGGACAAATCCCTGGTATTGGCCCACTAGAACCTATTCGTAAAATAAGTTCTGGTTTTTCATTTACTGAAGGCCCTGCTTCAGATATTAAAGGAAATATTTATTTTACAGATGTTTCTAGGAGCCGTATTCATAAAATAGACCTGCAAGATCAGGTTTCTACCTTTTTAGAAAACACTAGTGGTTGTAATGGGTTAATGTTTGACTCAAGCGAACGCCTAGTTGCTTGTCAAAGCGGGTTAGGGCGTATTATTAGGATAGATATTAGTAGTAAATCTATTGTTCCCATTGCTGAACAATTTCAAAACAAGCGTTTTGATAGCCCAAATGATTTAGTCATTGATAAACAAGGAGGAGTGTATTTCTCTGATCCTGTTTTTGGCGGGGCTATGGGACAAGACAAAATGGGGGTTTATTATGTTTCTCCAACTGGTCAAACCTCTCGTCTAATTGACAACCTTACTCGCCCTAATGGAGTAATTCTTTCCCCTGATGAAAAAACACTCTATGTGCTTTCTAGTCAATCAAATGTAATGGCTTATCCTGTTAGTGCTCCAGGACAAATAGGACAAGGACGTGTACTAGTACAACTCCAATCATCAAGCAACGGCGATGGAATGACAGTAGATTCACAAGGAAACCTCTACTTAACTCGTCCAAGTATTAGTGCAATTGAAGTAGTAAACCCTGAAGGTAAATCACTAGGTTTAATTCAATTTCCTGAAGCCCCTTCTAATTGCACATTTGGTGGTGCTGACTTTAAGACTCTTTATGTTACAGCACGAACTTCTGTTTATGCAGCAAAAATGGCTGTTATAGGACACCGCTTTGCTACTCCAGGCTTTAGTTTAGATATAGATCCTATTAGTCAAAGTGTCCAGGCAGGAAGGTCTACGATTTTCACTATAAGTGTAATACCTATAGAAGGTTTTAACCAAACTGTCAATCTATCAGTAACTTCTACTAACAAAGAGATTTCGGCGCAACTCTCTAATTCTTCTGTCACACCAGGTAATAATGTAATGCTAACACTCAACACTACTAGTAGTGCCACCCCTGGCGACTATAACATAAGTATTATGGCAGTAGCAGGCCCAGTAGTAGTAAACCAAATAGCAACTTTAAGTGTTACGAGTGCAGGGAATACAGGAGATTTCTCACTAGTATTACAACCGGCTTCTCAAACTATAAATGCTGGTAGTTCAACCAGTTTTACTATTAGTGCCCAAGCAATCAATGGGTTTACAGCCCCAATAAATCTTAATGCCACAGTCTCTCCATCTAATTCTAATATCAACAATGTTATTACCTCACCAATTATTTCTCCTGGCAATACTACTGGCATCACAGTCAATACTTCAGCAAGTACTCCTGAGGGAACATACAACATTACTTTAACAGGAATGTCTAACCAAATTACACGAACAGCTAATGTTATGCTAAAGGTAATAGGTGCCCCAGATTTTGCAGTTTCTTTTGAACCAAGCACTATCACTATTACTCGTGGTCAAAGTGCTCAACTGACATTTAATGTTAGGCGTTCTGGTGGTTTTACTGGAAGTGTTGCAATAGCTGGCCCTAGTGCTGCAGCTCTAAAAAATTCAAAATTAAAATTAACCCCTGAAACACAATCAACGACTAGTAATAGCGTAAGCTTTACGATTAAGTCAAAAAAGAAGTCACCAGCAGGATCGCAAACACTAACTTTTGTGGCAATGGACAATGATGAGCGTATTCGTATGGCAACAATTACTTTAATATTACAGTAAGTTTTCTAGGTAATTTATTTTATAAATAAACATTATCAGGTATAACGAACTGTAGGTGGAGTTCAAAAACTTCTCGCCATATCAAATCAACGTAGTATAATCAAAATAATTTTTTGTCGACTTTTAGTTGAAATTAACCAATAATTGAATAATACATTGAATTAACTTTGTAACTTATTGAAAATAAAGAAAACTCTTGATGTCCCATTAGGGACATTTGATAGTAACCCACTCCTTTAGGGCTGGGAGCTAATTTAACTTTTAAAAAATTATTAACTACCACTATTTGAGGAAAAAGTTATGTCAAGCTTAAGACAAGTTCCTGGTGCAAGTAACTCTACAAACACTTCTTCCACAAGCAAAAACACTAGCACTACGTCTTCTACCTCAGCTTCGGCTTTTGCTGGTTTAGGGCGCGTTAATAGCCAACCTAATACAGCAATTCAACAACAAAATCAAAACAGCCAACAAGGTCAAAGTAGTAGTGGTCGTGCTAGTACTTCCCAACAAGATACTAATTTACTTAATGGTTTACTACAGAATTTTGGTGAAACGATTGGATTACCAGATCTTGAACTAAATGATCAAAATCGCTGTTCCCTTCTCTTAGGTGATGGGGATGAAGCAGTACAGCTTACTATGGATCTCTCCCCTGATGGATCACTTTGCTTTTATACTATCCTAGATAAAAATACCGGCGGTATTCCTAACCAAATAAAAGAATATATTGCTAACCAACCAGGCACTGAAGATGGTACTTATTTATCACTTAACAGTTCTGGAACAACAGTGTTTTTATGTCTTAGTGATGAATTGAAAAAAATGAATGGGCTTGATTTTGAAACACTAGTGCGTAATTTTTATTCTTCTGCTAATCAATGGCGAACAACTTATAAAAAACTATCTAAACCTATGAATGCTTCAACTGCTTTACTCAATCGTCCAGCAGCAAAAGACAAAAAAGCTAAAGTTGAGCGTTATATCGATAAGGCTACAGGGTTTCTAGCAATTGCTTACATCATTTATCGAATGGGTGGAGTACTCGCTTAAAACTAGTTTATAAAATAAAAAGTTATTGGGAGGCTGAAATGAGTATTAATCGGGTAGGAGGGTATTCTCCTGTAGAGATTGCCAGAGAACAACAACAAGTTAATCAACAGCAAAATACCCAACAAGTTAAAAACGAAACAAAGTTAAACGATCCTAATCTGCAAAGTGCTGATATGACGCAGCTTATCCAACACCAAGGTGAAGCTATACCAATACAACAGTCGCAAGAAACTGCTGAGGCTAGATATACAGACCGTGAGTCTGAAGGTGATAAACAAGAACAAGATGATCCAGAAACTGTAGAAGAAATGGAAGAAAAAACTAAAAAAAGCGTCCAAGATTTGCAGGATGGACTTGAACAAGTCGCCGAAGGAATAGAACAACTAAAAGAACTTAGCCAAACCGAAAGCGGTATTCCTAGAGGCTTAGACGATAGACTACAAAAAATTTCTAAAATGGGACAAAAACTAGTAGTGGATATTGAAAAAACCGTCGACCGTGCTGTTACGGAAATGCTTACTATTGGCGATAGTCTCTTTAAGACCACTGTAACAGAACTTGTAACGATGCGTGGTGTGATAGATGATTTTCTTAGTGATATGAATAGACGACAAACACGTATTCCTACCCCTGATGTCCGTGACCAAAGCACTCGTGCTCTGAGCCTACGTAAAGCCAAACAAAGTTTTAGCCAAGGATTAACTAATGTCTCTAACGCTACTAACCTAATGTTAGAAGCCGCTGAAAGCTCTATTCATCAGCT
>JAHFUF010000300.1 GCA_023265235.1 Blastocatellia bacterium | reverse complement strand
GTAAGGGTTCTAGTCCTTTTTGCCACTGTTTACTAAGCTCTAAAACATGCTCGTTGATAACTTCTTGGCCATTAAGCTTTACAACAAATTCTTGTCCGCATGTACGACCAATAACGGTAGAAATAACACCTTGTTCCTTTGCTAGCTCTTCAATTACAGCCAATTTACTTTCTTTTACAGAAAGAATTATTCGTGAAGGAGACTCCCCAAAAAGTGCTGCGGCAAGAGAAACATTATCAACAAAAGCAGAAGATTTTAAGTCTAGTTCAAAAGTTGCACCAACAAGGTTATTAGTTTGGCTAGCTAAACAACATTCCGCTAAAGCAATTAATAAACCGCCATCAGAAACATCATGAGCAGAGGAGACTAGCCCTTTATTAATTGCCTTTAAGCAAAGCTGTTGAACGTTTTTTTCATAATCTAGGTTTAATTCTGGAGGTTGGCCAATAATTTGATTATGAATATGGGCTAGATATTCACTGCCACCTAAATCTTCTTTTGTTTCTCCTAAGAGTAAAATAACCTCATCTGGATTCTTAAAACCACAAGTGATTACATGTTTAAGATCTTCTACTAGCCCTACTAAACCAACTACTGGTGTAGGGTAAACTCCTTGCCCTTCAGTTTCATTATAAAAACTAACATTCCCTCCAGTTATTGGAGTAGAAAAAGCCTGACAAGCTTCAGCAATACCATCTATTACTTGGCTAAAAGCCCACATAACTTCTGGACGTTCTGGAGAAGCAAAATTTAGACAATTGGTAGCAGCAAGTGGACGCGCCCCTGTTACTACCAAATTACGACAACCCTCAGCAATAGCAAGCCTTGCCCCTTCATATGGGTTTAACTGGCAGTAACGACTATTACCATCTAAACTTATTGCAATAGCTTTACGTGTCTCTTTAATACGAATTACAGCAGAATCTGAGCCTGGAAATACTATAGTGTTTGTTCTAACCATATGATCATATTGACGATACACCCATTTTCTAGAACAAAGGTTTGGTGAAACCAAAAGCTGATTAAAAGTCTTACTAATATCTCCAAGTGCTAACGGGTAGTTTTTGCTTATTTCCGTGCTATTTGGTTGAGGGTTATTAACTGGCTGTAATGGACGATTATAAACTGGGGCTTCATCAGTTAAAGCACTATTAGGAATATCCGCTACTAATTTACCATTGTGAAAAATTTTTAGGTGTTTTGTATCTGTAACACGACCAATTACTACGGCATCTAGCCCCCAACGAGTAAAAATGTCTATAACCTCGCGCTCTCGTCCAGGTTGGGCAACTAGTAGCATTCGCTCTTGAGATTCTGAAAGCATAATTTCATAAGAAGTCATCGCTGTTTCACGCAGTGGGACTAGGTTTAACTCTAGGTCTATACCTGTTTGGCCCCTAGCACCCATTTCACAGCTTGAACAAGTTAGTCCGGCGGCTCCCATATCTTGAATACCAACTACGGAACCAGAGCGCGTAGCTTCTAAACAAGCTTCTAAAAGAAGTTTTTCTAAAAAAGGATCTCCTACTTGTACAGTTGGGCGTTTTTCTTCTGTAGTTTCATCAAATTCAGCCGATGCCATTGTTGCACCGTGAATACCATCGCGGCCTGTTTTAGCACCTACGTAAACTACTGAGTTGCCAAGACCAGTAGCTTTGCCTAAGAAAATCTGATCGTGCTTCATAACCCCTAAAGCAAAAGCATTAACTAGTGGATTTTTACTATAACAATTATCAAAATAAACCTCTCCTCCTATAGTTGGACAGCCAAAGCTATTACCATAGTGTGCAATTCCTTCTACAACCCTAGTCATCAAATAGCGGTTATGGGATTCGTTTAATGGGCCAAAACGTAGACTATTAAGAATAGCAAGTGGTCTAGCACCCATAGTAAAAATATCTCTTAATATTCCTCCAACACCTGTGGCCGCACCTTGAAAAGGTTCAATAAAACTAGGGTGATTATGAGATTCAATCTTAAAAGCAACACACCAATCACCACCAATATCAACAATACCTGCATTTTCACCTGGGCCTTGTATTACAGCCTCACCCTTAGTAGGCAGTCGTTTTAGGTGCACTCTAGAAGACTTATAGGAACAGTGTTCAGACCACATTACCGAAAAAATCCCTAGTTCGGTTATGTTTGGTGCACGTCCTAATAATGTTTCAATTTTTTGGTATTCCTCAGTGTTGAGGCCGTGATCAGCGATAATGGTAAGGGTAATTTGTTCTGTCATAGCTCTTTAGAAAAATTAAGGATCAGAAAAACAGATTATTATGACGGCAGCGATTAGAAAAGACAACTCTTAGATGCTAAACTCAGAGTCTAATTATTTTTCTAGTAGGTTTTATTAGGTTTTAGTTAATTTTAATTAGGTTTTATTATAGGCGTTTATCGTGGAAATAATGTTAAGTCCTGTCTAGGTTCTATCTAAGTTCTAACGATTAAAAAAGCTAAGTTTTTGCTCTAGAATTAGTTTCTCCATCATCAATCCAGCTTGACTAATAAGGATTTCTAGCTCATCTAAACTCCCTACTCCACTATCACCTGGATAGTTATCGCCATATAAAATAACTCGTACTTTATTATCAACTACTAAAGGGATACCAAAAGCTGTTAGGTTCATATTTTCTCCCCCTAGTTGCTTAAGTATCTCTCTATCATAACTATTAACATCTAGTGCAGCTATTTGGGTCTTACGCATCCTAACCACACGACTTAAGATAGAGTTTTGTTCTAAAGGGATAATAATATTTTTATCAGCAGAGACACTATCTGCTGATAGACCAAATTGGCCTAGTCCTTCAACCTCATGTTCTTTTACTAAAAATAAAACCCCTCGGTTACAAACCTCACTTGCTAGTCTCATTATTAGTAAAGTCACTTCGCCATGGAAAGATTGTTGTTTTAATTCTTCAAGCAAATATTTTAGATGTAGGATAGCTTTTTCTGCTGAATTTATAGTGTCTATATCGTCTCTAGGGTGGTTTGGCTCAATATAATCATCCAATTCTTTTAACAGGTCTTCGCTACTAGTAGTAATAATTGGTGCAGTTTTTTTAACTTCAGGAAGTGTTCCGTTACGCCGCTTTTCATCTAGCAAGCATGTAGCTTCTAAAATTAGCTCATCAATGTTTAATCCTTCTGTATAAACATAATCTTGAGTAATATAAGGCAGCCCCCTACCTATAGGAATAGCATTTAATTTAATTTCAAAAGTCCCTCGTTTCCATGTTAATAACTCTGCTACCGATCCTTGTATTTGCTGTTTAATAGCCTTTAGTAAATACTCTCGGCTAACTTTGCCTTGTTCTACTAAAATAGAACCTATCAGCCGAGGTTTTGCCATAGAATTTTGTATCTCTAAGGCTTCTTCCATTTCGTCATCAGTAATTATGCCATCTTGAACTAAAATTTCTCCTAAAGAGTAAAGTATCAAATCTGTGCTAGCTTGAACAGTTTTACCTCGAATAAATACTAGCATTCCTCGTTGACCCTGATCGCCACGTACAATTAGGGTTCCTGTTTTACAACTAAGCGATAATATTTGCAGGATATCTGTGAGTGGAAAGTCACTCAACTGTCCTGTAAGTTCCATAGTTTGCCTCTTACTGATTTTACTTTTTATTAGTTTTGCTTTTTACTGGTTTTGCTTTCGTTTTAATATGCTTATATTAGATCAATAGTATTAGCAGTTTTTCTTCTCAGCAAGAAAATTTTAGTTCAAATGGTATTAGCAACTTGCTCCAACATTTTCACTAAGCTACTATCGCCTTATGGTTAGAAAAAAGTCGACCCTACCCGATACTATTAAACCTAAAATAGAGATTATTGAGTTAGTAGCACGTCTAAAAAACCACTACCCTGAAGCACAATGCTCACTCAACTATAGCACAACCTTTGAATTACTGGTGGCAACTATTCTTTCTGCCCAATGTACAGATGAGCGTGTTAACAAAGTAACTCCAATTTTATTTCGGAAATATCGCACTATTAATGATTATGCTAGTGTAAGCCTTACGGAACTTGAACAGGACATTCATTCTACGGGCTTTTTCCGTAATAAAGCTAAAAATATTCAAGCTACAGCACAACTCCTACTAGATCGATATCAAGGCAAAGTGCCTCAAACTATGACTGAGTTGCTCACTTTACCTGGCGTAGCCCGTAAAACTGCTAATGTTATTTTAGGAAATGCCTTTGGACAGGCTATAGGAGTTGTAGTTGATACACATGTTCGCCGTATTACTCAACTTTTAGGGTTAACGACTCAAGAATCTCCCGAAAAAATAGAACAAGATTTGATAAAAATAATTCCTCAATCTGACTGGATAGATTTTTCTCATCTGCTTATTTATCACGGACGACAAATTTGTAAAGCTAATCGTCCTCAATGTCAGGTTTGTCCGTTATCAGATCTATGTCCAAGTAGTAAAACTGCTACTACTCCAATAAACTAGGGTATTTTGTATGGGTAGAGAAATTCTTTCTTGGGACAATCTAACCCCAACTGAACAAACAATGATTGCTCCTATATTGACAAAAGATGTTGATGCCACAGCTTTTTTTAATAGCATGCCACAAACAGCACGAGATTCGATAATTAATATATATTACTTATCAATTAGCGACAAAGTAGCAGGTAATCTTTGGCAATATATCAAGTCTCTATGTTGGGCAGGGCCAAATCAAATTGGCGTTTATGTTGAAAATACTCTAGAAATATATAAGTTATTATTAAAGTCTAAGAATTTTCTTCAAGACGATTGGCTAACGTGCTTAATAAAAAACTGTCATTGGAGTCTAAGACAAACACAAGTAAATAATAAAGATATAGTTGAGTATGGTATGCAAGTTTATTACCCTAATGATCCAAAGCAACCACAACTATTAGTAATAGATATAGATACAATAGTTTTTTCTTCTTGGATAAGTTGGCCACGTCACGCGCTAGATATTTTAATTCCAGATCCTGACTTAAACAATCCTTTACGTGCTCGTCAGGCATTAATAGCACGAGGGATCTTCCCCAAGTAGCAAACCCTGTGCTAATCTGTTGATTTTCCACACTATTTTCCACACTATTTTGTAGGAAAGGACTATTTTATTACAATGAGTAAAATGATATTTGGGCCAACTTTTAGAGAAATGCAAGACCCAACACAAATTCCTCCTGATATTCGCAATCGTGCATTAGCAGCAAAAGTAGCAGATCCACTTAATCCTATTAACCTTTATAACATTACTTGGAAAAATGCCCAAGGCAGAGTAAATTACATTGTCCTTCCTCGTGAACTTACAGGTATTGAAGCTAATATCATAGTACTCTATGGTAAAGAGTTTCCCACAGGTAGTCATAAAGTTGGCCCAACTTACTCTATTGCAATGGAAAAACAATTGTCTGGTGAAATTGAGCCAGGTCGTGACACGCTTGTTTGGCCATCTACAGGAAATTTTGGTATTGGCGGTGCATGGGTAGGCCCACGGCTCGGCTATGATTCCCTAGTACTTCTACCAGAAATGATGAGCCAAGAACGCTTTGATAAAATCACTAGCTATGGAGCAAAGTATATAAAAACTGTTGGCTGTGAAAGTAATGTCAAAGAAATTTATGACAAAACCAAAGAGCTTGCTTTGGCTGATACTAAAAACAAAATACTCAATCAATTTCAAGAGTTTGGTAACTATAGGTTTCATTATTCTGTAACAGGTAACAGTATTATTGAAGCAGTAAAAGATCTTGCTGATCGTGGTAATGGCAATGGTCGTGTAGCAGCTTTTGTTTCTGCAATGGGATCTTCTGGGACAATTGCTGCTGGTGATCGAATTAAGCAAAGTTTTTCTGAGGCTAAAACTATTGGACTTGAGCCTATACAATGTCCAACTATGTATAACAATGGTTATGGTGGGCATGATATTCAAGGTATAGGAGGTAAACATGTTACTTGGGTTCATAATGTCCTAAATATGGACGCAATAATGTGTATTGATGACATTGAATGTAAAAAAGGGCTACAACTGCTTACTGAAGAAGCAGGAATGAAAGTCCTAGAACAACGTTTTGGTATTGCAAGAGAAGTTTTAGAGCCGATTTCTCAAATCTTTGGAATTTCTGGCATTTGTAATGTACTAGGAGCAATCAAAACTGCAAAATATTTTGAATTAGGAAAAAATGAAAACATTGTTACTCTTGCAACAGATGCTATTGATCGCTACCCTTCTGTTTTACAAGAACTCACTAAAACTTATGGACAAATGGACGACGTAGAAGCAGCAATTAGAACAGTTTCTATCTTCCATAAAGTGAAATTAGATTGGATTAAAGAAGGCACTATGGATACTAAGAAATCTTGGTTGAACCTTAAATACTATACTTGGGTTGAACAGCAAGGAAAAACTGTTAACGAGTTAAATGCACAACGTGATCCTGAGTTTTGGTTAGCTCATCAAGAAAAAGTCTCTGAGATTGATAAGCAAATCCTTGCTCACAGATAAATTTTTATTTGAATATTTACTTTTTGTTTTTAACAATTAGTTTTTCTTAAAAATATTAT
>JAHFUF010000299.1 GCA_023265235.1 Blastocatellia bacterium | reverse complement strand
GGATCCCAATCCATATTATGTAGCGTAACATACAGGGCTTCACTCACACTTTCAGGTTTATCTCCACCACCAGCCGCAACAATTGATGATAGAGCTTGGGAAATCGATTGCACATCGCGAGTAAATGGCCAAGACTTTGTTACATATTCATCATAACGATCACGATAAGTAACTATGCCATAACGTACATCTGGAGCAGGCTGACCCTGGGAAATTTCACTGATAATATTACGAATATTGTCTTTTACCATTTGGATTTCATCGCCCATGCTGCTAGTGCTATCAATCATAAAAACAACATCAATACGTGGTATTTCACTGTTAGGCGACGGTAGCGGGGGACTTGGAATAGGGTTATTTACTATTGGTGGTTGCGGAGTATTACGTTTTTGAAAAAGGAATAATTTTGTTAATGCAACACTGTAGAACACTGCTACACCCAAAATAAGCACTAAAGCAGCTTTTTTATACATTACTTTGCCTCCAGTGGAATTTGTTTTGTTGTGGTTTTGCAAGTTAAGATCGCATTAATGAGTATTTGGTTCCCGATTTGAAAAAAAAATTGCTAAAAACTTTCTCAAAAATCACAGCTCTTTCTAAGTTGATAGAAAATAATATAGTTATTCTTCTAGGATTTTATTTAGTTCCTCTTGATCTACTTTTCCTGCTAAGGCAATTACTTTGGCGGCACGATCGCAACATTCTTGCCATTTATGTCCAGCATGTCCACGTGTCCAAGTCCAGGTCACTTTGTGGTTTTGGCAAGCCTTATCAAGTCTTGTCCAATGGTCAAAATTAGTTTTCTTACGAAATTCACCTAGCATTGTTTTAATAACATATTGTGAATCGGATATAACTGTAACTAAACAAGGCTCATGTAGTTGTTCTAACCCTAAACAAGCTGCAACAATTTCTGCTTGTTGGTTGCTAGCATTGCCTAAGTACTCACCAAAGATCTTTCTTATTCCCTTAAACTCTAAAATAGCAACAGCAGAAGCACGGCTTTCACCTGCCTGATAATTAGAATTTCCTAAACTACAACCATCACAAACTAATGTAATTTCTTTCATAAAACCTTTGACCCTTAAACATTAAAATTGTTACGCTAATGCCAAGTTCACCAGTGCTGAAAGCCGGCGAATGATAATGAACCGACTTTTGGGGTCGGAAGTAACATTTGTTTGGCGTTAAAAAATGAAGACTAATTAACCTAATCGACTTTTCCAATAAAAAGGTTTGCGGCGAGTATGAGCAATAGCAATAATAAAAAGTTGCTCATTTTCAATTATATAAATAACAGCAAAAGGAAAACGATGTACCAAATATCTATGGAAGTTTTTATGAAAAACTCCCCAAGTAAAAGGGTTTTCTGAAATCTTTGTAAAAGCCATTTCTACTTCGTATAAAAGACTTATTCCTAATCCTTCTTCGCAACTTTCATAATAATCAATAGCAGCATTTAACTCATTTTCAGCATCTGGATGTATAATCACTTTCTTTTACTTAGCCTTTCCCTAGCTTCTAAAACAACGTCTTTTGCTTGTCTACAGGTTACTTTCCCTAGCTTTATATCATCATATCTACTGTCTACCTCTTCTTGCCAGCACTTATCAATATCAGAATCTTTATAATCATCCAAACTTTCTATTAAACTTTTTGCTAACCATGCCCTTTCTTCTATTGGCAATGCCATTAATTCTGTTTTAAGTTTATCCAAATTTGTCATTATCTTTCCTCGCGGTTTTATCTTTATTTAATAACAGATTTTTTCCTTAAATTCAAAGTTAATCAGGGAGAACCTTAAATCGCTCATAAGCGCGTTTTTCTAATGTTTCACGATGATTTGGATGTGCAATATTAATAAGAGCACGAGCACGTTGACGTAGGTTTTTACCATAAAGATAGGCTATACCATATTCTGTTACAACATAATGCATATGTGCTCTTGTTGTGACTACGCCTGCACCTTCTTTTAAGAAAGGTACAATCCTTGAGTCGCCTTTTTGTGTTGTAGAAGGAAGAGCAATTATTGGTTTTCCTCCATCTGATAATGAAGCACCTCTAATAAAGTCCATTTGTCCACCTACACCTGAGTAAAGCTTTGTACCAATAGAATCAGCACAGACTTGACCAGTAAAATCAACCTCAATTGCACTATTGATAGCCGTTACTTTTGGATTACGACGAATCACGGCTGTATCATTCACATATTCAATATCAAGTAATGAAACCAATGGATTATCATCAATAAAATCATAAAGTTGGCGTGTTCCCATTACAAAGCCGCTAATAATTTTACCAGGATGGACTCTTTTACGTGAACCATTAATAACGCCTCGCTCAATTAAGCTAATAATTCCATCAGAGAACATTTCTGTATGGATGCCAAGGTTTTTATGATTTGTTAGTGAAGCAAGCACCGCATCTGGAATAGCTCCAATGCCTGTTTGCAGGGTTGCACCATCATCAATTAATTCAGCACAATATTTACCAATGGTCAGTTCTGTTTCTGTTAGTTCGTGTTGGGGCATTTCAGGGATGGGGTCATTGGATTCTACAGCATAACGAATTTGACCAATATGAATAAGACCATCACCGTGTGTACGAGGCATATTAGGGTTAACTTGAGCAATTACAGTAACTGCTGTATGTACAGCAGCACTAGCAATATCAACTGAAACTCCTAATGAGCAGTAGCCATGGCGATCAGGTGGTGATACTTGTATTAAAGCAATATCTAGAGGAAGTATCTTTTTACGAAATAATCCTGGAACTTCACTAAGAAAAACAGGGATATAATCTGCTTCACCGCTAGCTACAGCCGCACGTACATTTGCACCAACAAAAAGAGCATTAGTATGGAAGCTATTGGCATATTGTGGTTTAACATAAGGAGCATCGCCTTCAGTATGTAGGTGTACAATCTCGACATTACGTAGCTCTGCTGCTCGTTCTGTCATGGCTTTTACTAAGGCTTGTGGGGTAGCAACGCCTCCATGAATAAAAACTCTGTTAAATGATTTAATTGCTGAAACAGTTTCTTTTTCGCTTACCCATTCCATTTTTGTTTAATTTAACTCCTGAAAGAATTTGGCTTAAAGTTGCTATTATGAGTTGATAAGCTTATTTGAGCAAGGACAATACTATGGTTTTATAGCCCCTAAATATTTATACTAGTTTGATATTAGTTTGTCGCAGAGTTGATTTTTTAGAAAAATTTTCCCCTTACATTTTTACACTTTATGAAGAATATGAAGAATAAAATTATTGTAGTTGAAGGCGATATCACTAAACTGCAAGTAGATGCAATTGTTAATGCTGCTAATCGCTCTCTTCTTGGAGGTGGCGGAGTTGATGGAGCTATTCACCGCGCTGCTGGGGCAGAATTGCTAGAAGAATGTAGAAGTCTAAAAGGTTGTGAGACTGGAGAAGCAAAGATTACTAAAGCCTACAATCTGTGTGCTAAGTGGGTGATTCATACTGTAGGGCCAGTTTGGCGTGATAGTACTTGTCAGGAAGACGAATTTCTAGCTCGATGTTATCGCAATAGTTTGGCTTTAGCCAAAAAGCAGGAAATTAAAACAATCGCTTTTCCTGCTATTAGCACAGGAGCTTATGGCTTTCCTATGGATCGAGCTACAAAGATTGCTGTAAAAGAAGTTAATAATTTTCTAGTTACTAATAGTTCTATTGAAAAAGTTTTTTTAGTTTGTCTTGGACAATCAGCTTATAAAATGACACAAAGAATATTAGGGAAATTCTAGAAAGCCATTCAAAGTAACTAGGAGTATTTCTATCTATGTGACTTGCTCTTCTTAAACATCACACAAAGGGCTAACAAACAGGTTAATCCATAATTCTTTTTAGAGTCTTAGTGAATTGGCGCAAAGCTGTTTGATCTAAATTAATATTAAGAGAAATACGCAAGCGCGAAGTTCCTACTGGTACAGTTGGAGGTCGAATTGCACGTACATCAAACCCTGCTTGTTGTAAGGCTAAGGCTACAGTAGTAGCACGCCCATTGTCACCTAAAATCACAGGAATAATTTGTGAATTTCCTGGTAGTATAGGAATGTCACTTAATATAAGCAATTCGCGTAAATAAATTGCTAATTCTAATAGCTGCTGTCGACGCTTTTCTTCGCTGGTGATGATACTTAAAGATGCTTCTAGCGCGGCAGCAATTGATGGTGGCGGGGCAGTAGAAAAAATAAAAGGTCTAGCAAATTGAATTAAATAATCAATTGCCCAATCTGGGCCAGCCACAAAAGCTCCACATACGCCTAAAGCTTTACCAGCCGGGTTTATAGAAAGAAATACAGAATTTGCTGTGCCAGTTGCTTCAATTAACCCTGTGCCATGTTTTCCATAAACCCCTACTGCATGGGCTTCATCAACTATTAAAGCAGTGTTAGTGGCTTGGCATAACTCTGCATACTCTTTTAATGGAGCTTGATCGCCATCCATACTAAAAAGAGACTCTGTTACTAAAAATTTTTGCCCAGAGCAGTTTTCTTTCTCTAGTAATTCTTTTAGGGCTTTTAAGTTACAGTGAGGAAAGATAACCTTTTTTGCTGAGCTAAGTCTTAGTCCATCAATTAGGCTAGCATGGTTAAATTGATCAGAAAAAACCAGATCATCAGCATGTAACAAAGACGTTAAAACACCAATATTGGCACTATAACCGCTACCAAAATAGAGTGATGATTTTGTTCCTTTAAAAGTAGCAAAAAGTTTTTCTATTTGAGAAAACTCTGTTCGTTCGCCTCTAAGTAAGCGAGAAGCTGTTGCTCCACAGCCTGATTTTAATACTGCTTCAGCCATACGCTGTTTAATAAATGGATGAGATGACAAGGCTAGATAGTCATTAGAAGATAAATCAATCCCAGTAGGAGGATAGAGACGGCGACGTAAACCAGATTTTTCTAGGTCTGATAATTCTTGGCAAATTCTTTGTTGTAATTTGGAAAGCTCCATCAATTATTCCAAAACCAAGTCCTAAAAGGACTAGACTATTACCAGTTGTTGTTACGCGACTATTAAGAATTAAAATATAGGTTTGCCCTGTATGGGCAATTGAAAATAGCCCAGTCCGTTTAAGGCTGAGGCTGGGTTTGTGTTAGCTTTATTCCTAGTTTGTCAAGTAAAACACTGTCTCTGTCTGTACTAGGGTTAGAGGTGGTAAGTAGTATATCTCCCATAAAAATAGAGTTAGCTCCAGCAATAAAACAAAGTGCCTGTGCTTCATCAGAAAGAGATGATCGCCCAGCACTAAGACGTACCATTGAGGTGGGCATCATAATACGGGCTGTTGCTATCATTCGGACTAGTTCAAAGCTATTACTATTAGGTTGGTTAGCTAATGGAGTGCCTTCAACTTTTGCTAGCATATTGATTGGGACACTTTCAGGGTGAGGGTTACGCTCGGCAAGTTTTTGTAAAAGACGATAACGATCTGAAAGACTTTCACCCATACCAATAATGCCACCACAGCAAACAGAAATACCTGCACGGCGTACTCTTTCTAGGGTTTCTAGGCGATCTTCATATGTTCTAGTAGAAATAATATTTCCATAAAATTCTGGCGAAGTGTCAAGATTATGATTGTAAGCTGTTAGTCCAGCTTCTGCTAAGGCTTGAGCTTGGTCATCAGTTAGCATTCCTAATGTGCAGCAAGCTTCCATGCCTAAGTCTTTTACACCTTTTACCATTTTTAAGACACGAGAAAAATCAGAATTATCAGGTGCATTTCGCCAAGCTGCTCCCATACAAAAGCGTGTGGCTCCTTCTTGTTTGGCTTGTTTGGCTTTAGCTAAAGTATCTTCAACAGTCATTAGCCGTTGAGTTTGTGTGTCAGTGTCATATTGTGCTGATTGTGGACAGTATGCGCAATCTTCAGGACAACCGCCGGTTTTAATACTAAGTAATGCACAACCTTGTATTTCATCATTAAGATGATAAGCTCGATGACTATCTTGTGCACGATAAATTAATTCTGGTAATGGTAGAGAATAAATGGATTCTATTTCTGTTAAAGTCCAATCATAGCGCAAAAGATCTACAGTGGCCGACATCAAAAATAATCTCCTCAAAACAGTTGAAAATGATCTTGATACGTTATCGACAACTTAAGGAGAAAGCAACCTATCTCGGATATATTAGGGCTACTAGTTGGGGTTTTATTTAGCAAAGTTCTTGCTACTAATGATTAATACTGTTAATTTAAGCATTTAGATTAAAAACAAATTCGACCTAGAAAATTTATGAACTACATTAAGTTAGTAGTAGGTAAAATTACATCTGCCATTATCGCCTGCTTAATAGTTGTTTGTTTTTCTTTAGTAGCTTTTGCTCTGGATCCAAAAAAGAGCTTAAACCAATATAGACTAGAAGAGCTACAAGATGGCTTACCCCAAAACAGTGTTTCTTCAATAGTTCAAACTAAAGATGGTTATTTATGGTTAGGCACTTATGAAGGGGTAGTAAGGTTTGATGGAATAAAATTTACCGTTCTTGATCGAAATAATACCCCTGAGCTTAAATCTAATGGTATTTTGGTAATGTTAG
>JAHFUF010000298.1 GCA_023265235.1 Blastocatellia bacterium | reverse complement strand
AATAAAAATGCTCCCTGAGAAAAATTTGTTTTTTGATTATAACCATATAGCTTAAGATTAATTATTTAAAGACAAGTAAAGGCAATTTTAGACTTTTTTTTGAAATGAGGGAAAACCTTTTTGTCTTTTTCTAATAAATTTTGGATAAGTCTTCCCTCAAAGTCTAAATGGATAGAAACTGTAGGCTATTTTTGGAGGCTACTAAATTTAGGTTTATTAGACTTAGACTTAGTAGTAATAGACTTAGTAGCAATAGGCTTAGTAATAATAGACTTAGTAATATTAGCTGGCCTAAGTGCTTTGCCATAAACCAATCGTTCTTTGGCCCGGCGAATACGATAAGCTTTTAATAGTGCTTGTTCTTCACCATGTTTATCTATTGATACTCTAGTGCGAGACATTTGGTTAGGTGCTGGGCACCAAGTAATTTCATAGATATTTCGATAACGAATTTCACCACTTTTTGTAATAGTTTTTTCACACTTACGATGCAAGCCAATAATTCCAGTAGTGTTATTATTTGTCTTGGTTACTACTACACGATCTGTACGAGGTTTACCTAATTCTTTTTCTGCTTTATTACGAAACTGCAATGCTTTTTGAAGAGCTTTATCTCTACCACCATAACAGCCATCACTAAAGAAACGGACTTTTTTTTCGCCATTAAAAAAAACCCTTACATACCAACCAAAGGTACGAGATGTTTTGCTATCTACTCGGCTAATTCCTTTGTGTTTTATAGGAGGAGGACTCGAAGGTTTTTCTATTGGGATAGGAGTTGATTCTATAAGGGTTGTAGATCCCTTATTACTAGGTTTAATTTTGTTATTCATAAAATAGATTTCCCTGTGTATTTCTTAATTTTTCTTTGTATTATTTTTAAGATGTTGAATTGAAATTTTATAATATCCTAACTATAGGATGCACTTTTGTTAAGAAAAATTTTAACCTACGAAAAACCTCTTACGCGGCTTTTGCAGAAAACACTCAGCTTATACAAAATAGGTTGTAGTTTTGAGAAACCCCTATAACAGTTCATAGTTTACAAATATTAGTGTAAACTTCTGTTTCAAAATTTTTCTTCCTATATTCTTAAAACCAAAAGTTTAGCTAGTACTTTTATTTAGAAAGGTTTCTAAAAGCCATGAAATCGCCCTATTTTCTGATAGCCATAGCTGGAGTTACAGTAGCAGCTATTTTTACTTCTATTGACCAATATCTTACAGATTTGCCAAACGCTTTACTTATTAGTATTAGATGGTTGGCCATAGTTGGACTACTTTTTTATGGTGTGAAGAGACAATCATTAACTACTTGGATAATGATTAGTATGATTATTGGTGCGGAAATAGGAAATGATTTTCCTGAAGTGGCAAAAAACTTACAAGTACTTAGTAAAATATTCTTAAAACTTATTAAGACAATTATTGGGCCTTTGCTCTTTAGTACTTTAGTAGTAGGGATTGCAGCCCATTCAGATATCAAAAAAGTTGGGCGAATGGGAATAAAAGCACTTGTTTATTTTGAAATTGTGACCACAATAGCTCTCTTTATTGGTCTAGCGGCAATAAATGTTAGTCAAGCAGGAGTTGGAGTACATGTTGAAGCCGTACATAAAGAAGAAATCGCAAAAGTGGCAAAACAAACCCCAACAGATGTTATTTTACATGTGTTTCCTGAAAATATAGCTAAGTCTGTGGCTGAAGGACAAGTACTACAAATAGTAGTTTTTAGTGTGCTATTTGCTATTGCAATGATAATGCTTAGCGAAGAAAAACGCCGTCCAATGCTAATGTTTGCTGAAAGTTTGTCTGAGGTAATGTTTAAGTTTACTAATATTGTTATGTTATTTGCTCCCATTGGTGTAGGGGCAGCAATTGCCTATACAGTAGGAGAAAAAGGCTTAGGGGTTTTAAAAAACCTCTTTATGCTGTTAGGTACTTTATATGTTGCATTAATAGCATTTATCGTACTGGTGTTATTGCCAGTAGCATTAATTATTCGACTACCAATAATAAAATTCGCTAAAGCAATTGCTGAACCTGTTTCTATTGCCTTTGCTACGACTAGTTCAGAGGCTGCTTTACCAAGGGCAATGGAGGTAATGGAAAAATTTGGTGTACCAAAATCAATTGTTGCCTTTGTAATACCTACAGGCTATAGCTTTAACTTAGATGGCACTACGCTTTATTTAGCTTTAGCCTCAGTCTTTGTTGCTCAAGCAGCTAACATACAATTAACTTGGGGGCAACAAATTTTAATGATGTTAACCCTAATGTTAACTAGTAAAGGAGTGGCTGGAGTGCCTCGTGCTTCACTAGTGATACTACTAGCTACAGTAACTAATTTTGGTCTTCCTGTAGAGCCAATTTATATTATTTTAGGTATAGATGAATTAATGGATATGGCTAGAACCGCAGTAAATGTTATAGGTAACTGTTTAGCTACTGTGGTGGTTGCACGTTGGGAAGGAGAATTTAAGCCACCAACTGATGATTTAGTTGTAGATAAGGAAATTGTTGTTCAAAATTAAGTAAATAGCTTTAGTCTTTAGGACAGGATAGCTTACTTTTCTAATCTTTGGGTTTTTCCTTAAATAAACTAGTGAGAGGAAAAGCTTTTTTGTGTAATTCTTCAGCATCTAGCTCATTCTCATGGGGTTGGCTTAAAAAATTAGCAATGCGATCAACCATATCTAATCGCTCTGGTTCACAAGTATGTTTTTCTCCTACTAATAACCAAGCTCCACAAATATTGCAATGATATCCTCGTAAATTACTCATAGTTTTAGTTATTGCTAAATATTAGTTTCACGAGCTTTTTTTACTGCTTCTTTTAAGGTTAATTTTGGGTATTGTTCTTCTAAAAGAGCAATAAAGTCCTGGTTTTCATACCAGCATCGATTATGTAAAAGTTCCTGTTGGCCATGAAATAAAAGGTTACGAGTAGAATCAAGTGCACGTACTGGGTTACTACAAATAGGACAAGGTAGGCCATTTGAGCCATTTTGACGCATTATTTTTTCCTCTAATTGATAAGGCGATTATGAGTTTTTATGAGTTTTTTACTGCATTAAAGAAACGACTACCAAGAATTTCTGCTACGCTTTGATATAACATTACTGGAATACGAATAGCAATATTTTCATTATCTTCACACCAAATAGTTGCAATTCGTTCACTAACTTGATTGAGCATTGCTACAGAGGCTGTAAAGAATTGTCTTTTAATAGGAATACTGTAGTTTAAATCATCGGTCAGTTCATCATTGGAACGCATATCAGTAGGAGGGACAATAATTGCTAGAGTTTTACGCTCACCTGTTTCTAGTTCTATTTCTACGCGATAACGACCAGACACTAGCCAATAATGGTATTTAGTATCTGGGCCACGTTCTCCTTGAAAAACTAGGTTGTCTCCCTTGCGAAACACTATGTAGTCGCCATAACGTCCTAGAGACATTAAAGCAATTTTTTGTTCTTCTGTTTCAGCAAAATAACCAACTACAGCCATGGCTAACCAGTCTTGATAAGTTGCTTCTCTTATTTTGCGCATTGGCTGCGTTTTAGCTTGTACATCTGGCTCAAAACGAGAATGTACGCGAATAGAATCACTAATGGTTTCTTCGGTGTTATGTGTTAAAATCTCTCCATCAAAATAAGCTAAAACTATAGTAATATTGTCTTCTCCACCGCGTTCTTTAGCCATATCAACTAATCGCTGAGCAGCAATATCAAGTGAAGCAGACTCATTAATTACTTGGTTTATCTCACTAGCATTTACTTTACCAGATAGCCCATCAGAGCAAAGTAGAAAAATATCGCTACTACGTAATCTCATAGAGCTACAAGCAACTTGTAAATATTCTTGCTGTCCAATGGCTTGTAACAACATATTTTTGTAAGAACTTGTAGAAGCGGTTTCTGGGGTAATTGCTCCATTATCTAACAAAAACTGTAGGATGGTTTGATCGTTGGTTAACTGTCTGATAATACCATCACGAATAATATATGCACGACTATCGCCGACCTCAGAAATATAAACCCAATCGCGCTCAATTAAAATTGAGGTTAAAGTTGCTCCCATTCCTGCAAAAGAGCTATCTTGCTGTTGTTTATGCCAAACAGCATAATTAGCAGCTTCAATCGCTGCTTCTAACCGGCTATGAGGAGAAAGAACTTTGGGCAAACGTGGCAGTTCTGTAATTAGAGTGTTTATAGTCATTAAACTGGCTATTTCGCCAGCTTTTGCTCCACCCATACCATCAGAAACCGCAAGTAATAAGCTGTTATTGTCTATAGGCAGCGTTACTCGACAACGATTAGCTAGGCGTTGTCCAGTTCGAGGATTGGCGATGATAAAAGCATCTTCATTATGTTTACGAACCAAACCTGTATCAGTAAGTCCTATAACTGTAGAAGTAACAAATCCCATAAGTATCACACTAAAAAAGTTTAATTCTAAGAATTCCAACTACTAAGAGTTCCTAGTTACTAAAACGTAGTCAAGTTTTATATTTTTAAGGGTAACAGATTTTTTAAGTAACCTTAAATTAAATATTTCTTAAGAATATATTTTGCTCAAGGAATTTTAACAAGAAAAATAATTCTCCTTGTAATAAAATATCCAACTTTATTGCTTTACCAATAGATACTTTTTATTCTAATGGTAAAATCAACTAAACCTAAGATCTGTTGTTTAAACATTTTTTATTTTAAACATATGGAGGCGCGTTGTTTCTGCGACTTAAGAATGTTTGAAGACTCTGAAAATTCTCGAAACTCTGAAAACTCTCAAGACTCTCAAGACAGATGTTCAAATTTACGCTGTAGCCAACCTATAGGTGGGCCATCAGGGCGGTGTCTTACTTGTAACTCGCTCTTGCTTGGTACTTTGGTGCGCAATCGTTGTTTAGTAAAACAATTGGTTAGTCGTGGAGGTTTTGGAACGACTTATTTAGTTGAAGACCAAGATTGTTTTGATGAACCTCGTATCTTAAAAGAATTACGGCCTGCTTCTCCAGGAGAAAAAGACGATTCAGAAAATGATACAGCAAACCGCAAAGCTACTGCTGAACGCTTGTTTAAGCGCGAAGCTCAAACACTGCTTAACTTAAATCACATTGGTATCCCTAGGCTTTATGCATATTTTACAGAGAATGCTTATTCTTATTTATTACAAGAATTTATTCCTGGTGTTAACCTAGCAGAAGCGGCGGCTCAGAGTGGAGAAACCTATAGTGAAGAGCAAGCCAGAACTTTATTAAGAGAAATTGCAGAAATTCTAGAATATCTACATAATCAAGATCCTCCAATTATCCATCGCGATATTAAGCCACAAAACTTAATGCGCCATTCTGATGGTAGGTTGCTACTAATCGATTTTGGGGCAGTGTGTCGTGCTGCTAACAAGGCAAGTAGCCAAACTTTGATTGGTTCTCCAGGCTATGCCCCGCCTGAACAAGCTTTTGGCCAACCTGTGCCACAAAGCGACCTCTATGCAGCAGGCGCAACCATTGCCAGATTGCTTACGGGTATTCATCCATCGCAATTAACTAATATGCGTACAGAACGTATTGAATGGCAACAACATAGTGCTACAAGCGAGCCATTTTACCAGTTGCTCAATCGTTTGTTAGTTAGAGATGTAGACCTACGCATTGATAGCTCGTCAACTATCTTACAACGTCTTAAAGAAATGGAAAACACCCCTCATTTACCAAAAGGTAGTCGCCCAACACCAATATTTAGCCCCTTAGTTGATGATTCGGCTACTGCTACTATTGATAATTTACCCGCAGACCAACCACAAGCTACTTTTGATATGGGAGCTTTAATGGAGTCTTTACTAGTAGTTTCTGTGCCAGATATTCTCATTGCACTTAATCAAACTGCCAAGATAGAAACTGGATCACTAGTCGATACTCCTATTCCTAGTCTGCTTTTTCGTTGTTATCACTCAGGGCTTTCTGGACAGCTAGTTCTTAGTCATAGAGATATTAATAAAACTATTTATATTGATCAGGGAACAATAGTTTTTGCTTCTAGCTCTAAAAGAGAAGAAAGATTAGGAGAGCACCTACTAAATAGTAAGCGTATTTCTGCTCAAGATCTGGCTCGTGCTGCTAAAATCGTAGATGAAACAGGCCAAAGAATGGGAGGAGTGTTACTTCAATTAGGCATTATTAGCTTGGAAGACCTAACTCCAATGGTTGTTGAGCATGTTTCTCATATTACTTATTCAGTATTTGATTGGACAGATGGAAAATACTCATTTACTCAAGGCCAGCCAGTAATTGAAACAATAAAAATGCCTTTTTCTACTGCTGATATAATTTTTGAAGGAATTCGCCGCTTAGATAACTTAGAATTAATAAAACAATGGTTAGGTGATTTTACTAGACCGCTTTGTACCACAAACGATCCACTACTTTTATACCAAGCTGTTACCCTACAACCACATGAAGGTTATATTGTTTCTCGTATTGATTCTGCTATGTCTATAGAGGATTTATTATCACTTGGAGGACTACCAGAAAATGAAACTTTAAGAACAGTTTGCGGTTTAGTTGGGA
>JAHFUF010000297.1:1126-6583 GCA_023265235.1 Blastocatellia bacterium | reverse complement strand
GTTGCTTAAATCCAAAAACTAATAGCCTTTTTATTGTTCACGATAGTGCGCAAAACATTTATCGCAAAGGGTTTAGCTTTAAGAGTGTAGGTGTTCAGATTAAAGGACGTACTAAAATATTAAAGATTAACTATCGTAATACTCGTGAAATTGCCCAGCTAGCCGCTAGCTTCCTTAATTGTGGAGTAAAGTTTAGTGATGATGTGTTAAAAGATGATGAAGGGCAATTACTAGAAATAATACGCCCACAGGCAACATTAAGATCCGGTTTACAACCACAACTAATTGAATGCCAGAATTTTAGAGAAGAATGTGCTGAGGTAGCAGCTAGAGTAAAACTTTGGCTAGAAAAAGGTAAATATCCTCCACAAGAAATCTTGATTTTATATGTAAAAAAAGGGGCTAACCTTAGAGATGATAAATATATACAGGCGGTTCTTAATTCTTTAGAAGAAGCAGGAATAGAATATGAATGGATAACACGTAATCAACAAACAAAACGAAGCTTTGAGCTAAGTTCTGCCAAAATAAAAGTATCAACAATTCATAGTGCTAAAGGGCTAGATTTTGCTGCTGTAGCTGTTGTGGGACTTTCTCTTCTACCCTCATCTCCTGAGCAAGCAGAAGTAGAGCGAAAATTAGTTTATGTTGGGCTTACTCGCGCTCGTAATCAGCTTTTAATCACTCATTGTAAAAACTCTCAATTTGTTATTGAGCTTAAAGAGTGCCAGCAAATTCAGCAAATTCAGCAAGATCAACAAAAATAACCCTTTAACAAGGCGTCTTATTTTGTCTTATTTTGTCTTAAGCCGCAAAGCGGCGAAATAATTGTAGCCCAGTGCGTAAGCCCTGGGTTTTCAGTAGGTTAGACATTTAAGCTACAAAGTAGCGAAAGAATAAGCAACAAATGTTTTTATTCTTTCGCCACTTCGCGGCTCTGTTGAGTATTATTACCATGCTCAGCGCTTACGCACTGGGCTACAATTATTTCGTCACTTCGTGACTTAAGAACTAACTCATTGAAACATAATGTGTTAGTGTTAACCTGGCGCACATGGACTTACGCACAGAGTTACAACTACTTCGCCCTTCCAGGGCTTTTGGAGTTTGGAAAATTAAACAGCCCTAACCCTTTGATTTCATTCTTGGCGGTTTGCTGTTGCAGCACGTTTTAATTTGTTTAATTCTGCTTCAAAATTACTTCGTTCTTGAGGGCTTAATTGACTGCCATAACTTTGAATAAATTTTTCTAGGTGTTCGGCAGCTTTTTTAAACCTTTGTTTGCTGCTATAAGCAGAGTATAGAGTATAGTGAGCATCAGGAAACCCTTTAAGATCTGCTATATTCTCACTAAGTTTAAGAGCTTGTTCGCCGTCAGTAATAGCACGCATTGGATCGCCTTTAAGCAAATAATTTTGTGCACTAAGGTCATATAGCAAAGCTAGTCGGCGTTTATCATTGCTTGGTTCAGCATATTTCATTGCTTCTTGAATATGAGTACGCGCACGTAATAAAAACTCATCTCGGTTAGTAATTGTCTCATCTCTTTCCACAACACGATTTATAGTTTTAGCTAGAATATTATGAACCTCTGCCATCACCGTTTGGTTAACATAACGACCTCCACCAAAAATGATATGTGAAATAGAAAGCTTTTTTATACCTCGTAAAGCAGAAACTTGTTTTTTAGAAACCTCTTCAAATAAGTTTAATGCTGTTTCTGCTTCTTTTATCGCCTCTTTTTGTTTGGAGATATTGTTTTGGTAAGTTAGCGCGTCGGCCAAAATCAAATGGGCTGGAGGTGAAAGAGGGTTTATCAAAATAGCACGACGAAGTTGACGTTCTGCCCCTATCATATCACGCCGCCATAAAAGTATGTCGCCTAAGACAACACGAGCATAATCAAAATTGGGATGATTTTTAATTATTTGTTGTAGTTCGATAATGATTTCATTGACATTGTAACTAGCATTAAATTTTGCTTCAGCCAAAAGTACACGAGTTTCAAAGTCTGAAGGGCGCAATGATAAAGCACTAGTAAAATTATTTACAGCAGCTTCATAGTGTTTAAGCGATTGCTCTACACGGCCAAGATAAACTAAAGCATCAACATAACCACTTTTATTACTTTGAATCGCTCGATCAAGTAATTTTACGGCTTCGTCAAATTTCTGGCGATTAAATGCGTCAACGCCTTTTAAGAACAGATCCTTAGCTTCTTTATTAGGTTGTTTATCTTCCTGTAGGTAAACATTTTGTTGTTTATTTGTTGGTTGTACAATCGCTTCGTCATCGCTTTCAGAAAATGAGAGGTTTACCTCAATAAGCTTTGAGTGACCTGCTAGGACATTTTGTGATAGTTTTTGCTTTAATTGGTCTTTAGAAAAAGTAATCAACCGCTCTCCTGTTTGTACTTTTACAGTCTTCTCTCCATTATTAGCAATTTTTCCTATCGCAACACCATCTATTGCTACTTCTACCCCATCAATATCAGGAGCACGAATTACCAAAGTGCCATAATCACTATTAGTGGTCGAGTTAGTATCAGCATAATTAACTACTGAGAGTGGAAGATAATTAGCTTCTATTGAGGTTGTGTTGTAATGAGGGTGTTGTTTTTGTTCTGTTAGACGTGGGACTTCTTCACGCAAATATTTTACTAATTCGTTAAAAGTTACCACACCGTTTTGGTCTTCATCAGCATTACCACGAAGTGCTTCTAGAAAACTGTAAGTAAACGCACCATGACCAAGTTCATCAAGCTCATAAGATTGTTCTAGTTGATCTGAGGCTGAAATAAAACCTATCCCACTACTAACACGCTGTATTTCCTCTAAATAGCGTACATTAGCTCTAAGTGAACTAGAAGATGGATCGCGTCCCGCCATTTGAACGCCTGCACTATGGCAAGTATCAGAAAGAACCAAGCCTTTACGAGCAGCTACTTTACTTACTGTATTGCGAAAGTCCTCCATCTTTAGTGCTGTACTAGACATATCACGCAGATCTGTATCATAGAGAACAAAATAGGGAACATCAATTGTACGATTATCAACACGCTCAGGAATTAAAGCACCATGGACTGCAATATAAACTATAAAATAATCATCTGGCTTGGCGTTTTTAATAATGCTAAGAGCTTTTTCTACATTAGACTTAGTACCCTGCTCATCTTTGAGCAAAATCATCTTGCCGCCTTCGTTTATATCAACAAAATTACCACCTTCATCACTACGTAAGAAATCATAAATAGCTTGGGCATCATCAGCAGCATTTTTTAGGTTAGAAATTTGATAGCCGTCAAGGTCTTTATCACCGTTTTTATAACGTGAGATACCAATTATTATTGCCCAAAGATTTACCTCTTTACCTGCTTTTACTTCAGCACTTGTTGCTCCAACCTTAACATTAAGTGCGCGAGGACGTTTATCTTGTTCATTAATAAGGTTTTTGTTGGCTATCACGCTAGTAAACCCTACTAGTAGTAAAAAAAGAAATATTAAAGTAGGAAATAAAACCTTGCAAATTTTATTAAGGCGTAACATATAGTTTTACCTTTTTATAAATTAATGCCCAGAGATAAATTACTGGGCTATTGTCAAATGCCCTTAATAGGGAATTAAAGATTTCAAGTTCTTTTAGAATCAATGAGTTACAAAGCAAACCTCATGTATATTAAATAAAAAGCAGTGGCAACTTATTACTGCCACTGCCTTTTTTATTACTATCTTTACTATCTGGGTTTAATAGTAGGGGTTTGAGCGACAACAGCAGGTTTTCTACCACTCCCAGATTGACCAACTACAACACCAGTGACAGTACCTGCTGCTATTATGGCGGTTGTAACCAAAATTTTGTTTTGTGTTGACCAAAAACCAGCTTGTTTATAGACTGAAATTTCACCAGTCCAAGAGTAGTTTGTGTCTTTTACGCTAGCTGTAATTGATGTAGTACCAGGATTGCTACTAGCAGTAAAGTTAATAGAGGCTATGCCTTGGCTATTAGTAGTAACTAGAGAATTGCCAGCACCAAAATTCCCTAACTGATTACCTAAGGTAAAAATAATAGGTAAGTCAGGTACTGGACGGTCGTTTTCATCTGTTACTTGAATTTGAATTTGACGGCTACTACGAGCTTTTACACTCAGAGTCGCACCAACTTCAACTGGCCGTACAATATATTGCTGGTTATTTTGAAAGTTAACATCACCTACAACTTCTAGTCTACCGTCATAATTGCGGGCACGAAAATTAGCCCCAGGGTTAGCAGTAAAAATTAAACCTCTAGATTCTACATAAGCTTGTGATTGACCATTAAGAGTTACAGTTAACGAACCAGACACCAAAGATGCAATCAGAGTTGACTTTTCTATCCTCTCGTTTTGAGTCGTTTTACTAACTGCAAGATAAACAGAAGTGTTTTGACCCAACATAACTTTACCTGAGCTATCAATAAAGAGGGTTGCAGCAGCACCATTTCCTGTTTGTAGATAATCGCCAGAATTAAAAGTACTCTTTTGATTAACTGTTTGGCCATTAATAGATAATTTGCCAAAAGCCTCTATAGTACCAATGTTTCCTAGTAAATACTTTGTTTGAAGGTTGCCAGACAAATACTGACTTAGCGTCTCTCCATTGGCATAAATTGGTCTTGGGATAACGGCAACTAACAATGTAATAACTAAGAACAGAACCATTAAAGTTAGTTTATTATTTGTCATATTAGCTCCTTTCCATTGTCCATCAGTTAACTTTATTAGCTGACATTAGCTGGCATTAACTAGTTAGTATTCAGGCACTGCAAGATTCATTACTGGTAATATAACCTTGTCCTCTCTAAGGTTAATTAATGGGTTAACTAATGGATTAGCTAATGGGCTAGCCAATGGGTTAGCTAAAGTTGTACTAGTCAAACTATTAGACTGTGCTGTAGCACTAGTACTATCATCAAAAACCGTGACTTGGACTCTGCTATATTCTGGGTGGTTATTAGCTCCAGTAAATTTTTGTTCTACAGTAAAACTTTGACCACGTAAAAGACGGCTTTGTTGCAAAGCTTGTGTTAGATCAACTGTGATAGGTTGATTAACAGGCTGTCCATTATTATTGAAGAATTGGAAAGTTGCTCGATTAACATCAAGGTTTGCATCATAAATAGAAAATTCTGCTGTAAATTCATTTCCATCACGAGAAAATGAAACAGTAGGAGCACGTCTAGGGACAAGAGGATCAATTAGGTCTACCTCTGTTGATAATCTACCAATTAGTGGAATTTCAATTGGGCTGTTAGCCTGTTGTGTGATAGTAAAGCGAGAAATAAGCCCTTCTGGTAGCACCTCTCTAGCACTTAGATTTTGCGTATTGTTGCTAACAGGTGGGATTAGTGGTTGGAATAAAATAAAAAATGTTCGTTTCTCTTTTGCTGCTAACATTACCGTAGTACCCATATCTATTTTTT
>JAHFUF010000297.1:0-1116 GCA_023265235.1 Blastocatellia bacterium | reverse complement strand
ATCATCTGGGTTGATAATGCGTTGAGTGTCAACATCATCACCAAGCCGTAGCATAGAAGCAAAAAGCATTTGGGCTGGCCCACAACCTACGTTTTCTATCTCAACCATTCTAAATGGCGGTAATTTCTTTGGTTTACGACGAGCACTAGTTGGGCCAAAGTTAAGAGGCGAACTATCATTTTCTAACCTTACCCTTAAAATAGGTACACCAATCACTTCTACATTAAAAGTACAAATGCTTTTGTTTCCAGAAACATCAGTGGCAGTAATAGTAACAGGAGTTTTACCAACTCCAAATAGTGATCCTGATGGGGTTGAATACTCTATCTTTGTGTCAGAACAGTTGTTAGTAACTGTTGCAGGAGGATAATCAACCCTTGTTGCACAATCTTCACCAGAAGTGTTTACAGCAATATCTGTTGGGCAAATCAATTGAGGTGGTTGAGCACTGTTGATTATCACATTAAAAGTACAAGTTGTTTTTGCTCCTGTGACATCAGTAGCAGTAACAGTAACCAAAGTTTTACCTAGTGGGAAAAATGCTCCAGATGGTGGAGAACTATTTATGATAACCCCTTCACAAACATTATTTACTGTTGGCATTGGATAATTAACCACCATGCCACACTGACCATTACTTGTAGAAGTAATATCTGTTGGACAATTAATTTTTAGAGGTTCTCCGCTCCCTACAGTAACAGTAAAACTACAAGTAGCAATATTACCAGATCGATCGGTTGCGGTAACTTGGACTACTGTTGTACCTAGTGGAAGGCGAGATCCTGATGGTGGTAAATAAGTTACTGTAGCAGATTGAGAGTTATCGCTCACCTGTACAGGCGGATAAATTACTGTAGCAAAACAAGTTCCAAGTGAAGTACTTACTCTAAAATTAGCAGGGCAAGTGAGCTTAGGGGGTTCTTGGTCAATAACAGTAACTCCAAAAGAACAGGTTGATTGATTTCCTACTACGTCAAAAACTGTAAGTGAAACAGATGTAATACCAATAGGAAATAATGAACCAGAAGGAGGGGTAAAAATAATTCTATCTATACTACAATTATCAGTTACCCTTGGAACAGGAAAGTTTACCATTGCTATAGCCTGACCAGGAAA
>JAHFUF010000296.1 GCA_023265235.1 Blastocatellia bacterium | reverse complement strand
TAGCTTATTAAAACAGCTTACCGAAGAAGGGGAAGATTTTATTGTTGAAAATAAAGAATTATTACCTAATAATACAACAAATAACCATCCAGTTTTAATAAGAAAACAAGACTCTACATCGATTAAATTAGAAGAAGCTACAAATGAAACATACCAAATTATAGTAGGTAAAGAAAAAGTTTCAACTGATAGCAAAAGCTTGATTCTAAAGTTAATTAGCCAATACACTAATTTGCAAGAAGTGCTAAATCAAAGCCCATTAACTGATTTAGAAACTTTAGAAATAGTTAATCAACTACTAATTGACGGTTCTATTAAAACAAAACCATTTTTTGAATAAATCAAAAATTATTTTACTAAATTAATAATTTAGTAAAATAAAATACTAAGTATATCTCACAGTTTTATTTATATAATTCTCTTATATTTGTAGGAGGCAATCATCGAAGACTCAAAAGCCACTATTATTAAAACAAGAGACATAACAAAACTACCAGATTGGCTTTACTGTGCTTTAACGCGAAAGCAATTAAATGAAGCTATTGCTAATCGCATTTTGAGATCAACAATAACGGCGCCTTTGATACTTGCTAAAAGCAGGCAACAATTACAACAAACTCGTAAAACTAGAACTACTTTGGTAAGAATCGCTGCTCAAGCTGCGGCTGAGGCCGGAATGCATTTTGAGCCAATTAAAGGTGGGTATCACGTTAGCAAATTACCCTTACAATATATTTCCTGTAGTAAACTATCTGGTCGCTACGAAAAATTGCTCAGGGTTGATTGCGCAGGAGGAATAGTATTAAGAACCAAACAAGACCCTGAGGTTCTTTTATTATTAAAAGCTGAAGGAGATCAGCTAGATTGGGTATTGCCTAAAGGGAGACGTAAGGCTGGTGAAACCCGTCAGCAAACTGCATTAAGAGAAGTACAAGAAGAAACAGGGTTAACAGCACTTAAGATAAAAAAATTTCTTGGGCGGGAAGGTTATTTTGTTGTATCAAATAAAAATGTTTCTTATAAACGTATTAGTTATTACCTAATGTATAGCCTAGATCCCAATGTATCGCTTAATGTTCAAGAAAGAGAAGGTTTTATAGATGGCCAATGGGTAGAGCTTCCTGAAGCTTTATCATTGACTAACCCAACTCGTGCTCACAACATACTAACTAGGTTAAATACAGAACTAGGCAAAGAAAAAGCTAATTCTAAAAGCTATTGACCGCTAGTTTAGTTAAAAATAGAATTCATAAATTGTAATCAAGCCCCAGCATTAGCATTAAAATATTTAGAGGTATTTATGAAGCGTTATTTCGTTTTTTTCTTTGCCTTAGTGGTGTTATTTTCTCTAGGGTGCTCAACAAAGAACACTAACAACCCAACTCCTAACAATGGTACGCCCAAACAAGCATCAAACTCACCTATAAAACTAGAAATTAACCCTTCTGACGTTCCAAAAGAACATATACCTAAACCTGCGTTAGATGGAAAGACGGCACTAGAGATTTTTAAGTACTTAAAAACAAAAGGCTGGCAATTAAATGAAGCAACTGCTGTAGATATTCCTCCTTTTGAGTCAGAAGAAGCAGTTGGTTTTAATAGACCAGACAAAGTTGGTTTCTTAGTAATGCGTTATGATTCTTTAGATATAGCACAAGCTAAGTTTAGGCAAATAGATGGTATTTATAGAAATAAATTTGGCAGGGCTGTTACAGCTAAAAACTTTATTGTTGCTGTTTTTGGTGGACAGATAAGAATTAATTCTCCAGACTTTAAGCAATTAAGTGAAGAAGAATATATAAAACTACAAGAACACCTAGTTGAATTTTGTAATCTCTAAAAATTGCTTTTGCGTTCCTAGTAGAGGTTATTAGGAGCATAAAAAATTGAATTTAAGGTTTTTCACCTTGAATTTGTCTAAGTTTCTCTGTCACATTAAGGTACATTTTCATCGCGCGTTCTTCAGCATCATTAGCCCGTTCTTCAGCATCACTAGCGCGTTGTTCAGTCTCATCTAGTTGGACTTTTAGTTCTGTCACTTGTGCTTCATGGGCAATGGCTCTGTGTTCTGCTTCTGTTGCCCTAAGTTCTGTTGACTCTAAATTCAACTTTAGAGTGTTATTTTCACTTTGCAGCATTAATAGCTGTTGTTCAAGGGATTCAAGAGATTGCCAACATACTTGAGCTTCTTCTAGTTGTGCTTCTAACTCAACAGAACGTGCTTCAGAGGTAATAATTTTGTCGTTTGTTTCAATTAATATAAACTCTGTTTCTGCTAGTTTTACTTGTAGCTCAGTTACTTGTCTTTGTGCAGCAATTGACTTACGATCATTTTCTAGTGCTCGTAGTTCCATAGCATGCAATCTTTGTTTTAAGTTTAGAACTTGAGCTTGGTCATCATTTCCAGATGTAGCAGAAATGTCTGTCAACATTTGATAAAGTAGCCGCCGTAGTTGCATCAAAGCCTGGTCTATTTGTTGCTCCTGCAAAGCAAATGGAGACTTAGTATCTGTTTTTGACATTTATTATTTCCATAATTATTAGTTAATCAAACTTGTTTTCAGGAACTCTAATTCTAAACAAAATTAGATGCGTGCTAAAATTGTTTTAATTAAGCGAGATTTTATAGTCTATTGTCAATTACTTTTATTTGATTTTTGTTAATTTTTAGCAACAAAATTTAATCTTAAAAAATAATACAAGTATATTTACTAGATCAAAATTTAAGCAACCGTGAAAACTGCCAATAGTTAAAGCATTTTGTCTTGCTCATATCTTAATTTGCTTTTATGATTTTGGCGCACAATTATTTGGAGAAAAAATATCTATGGTAGATTCCTCAAACCCTGTCCATAGCCGTATTGGAGAAGAAATTGAAGCTCCTTGTGGCCGTTGCCGTATGGATCGTATTCATCGTATTGTCGCTCAAGATCCTGATGGTACAGTAAAAAAAATAATCTGTGGTATGTGTAATTCATATCGCAGCTATCGACAACCCAAAGCACAGAGCGAAACAACACCTAAGCTAACCAAACAGCGTAGTAGCTCTAGCCGTTCTGCAACTAGTTCAGTAGAAGATTTTGGTCTTCCTAGTCGCAGCTATAATATGCGTGAGAACTATAGTGTAGGGGAAGTAATGGCACATTCTACTTTTGGTGTGGGTAAAGTCCTCTCTATCAAAGACATGAACAAAGTAGAAGTTAGGTTTTCTGATGGAGTGAAAATATTACTACAAAATAAATAACTATACTCAGTTTTAGCATTCTTGCTTAATCTTTGTTAAAAACTCTATTGCTAAATAGTTACACTCTGCTGTTCCTTTACTACTTGTATGGGGGCTGTGGCCAATGTCTACCAGAAAATGAAACCTTGCTTTTGGTAGTAAATTTTGTACTGCTTGCAATTCATCTGTTTCTGTACGCAAGTCTCTTTCTCCATGAATAAAAATTGTAGGAGGAGCTAAGTTTGCTAATTTTTGAAAATAAAAATCTTTTTCCTGATTATCTGAATGAGCAATAATTTCTAACCAAGCTTGTCCGCCATTTTGTAAAACTTTACGCCAATAATCTATACCATGATCTTGGGCTAGTATTTGGGTAGTTTTTTCTCCAAATTCTTCTGGAGAATTTACCATAGCTTCAAAAAAGCTCTTGGACTTGTGTTTTGCTCTAAAAAAGTGGAAGGCTTCCAAAATCAAGCCACAAACCTTTGAGGGGTCAAGTAGTCCCATAATTGCTGAGATTACCGCACCATCGCTATGTCCCCAAAGAAAGGCTTTTTCAATACCTAGAGTACTTAAAAACTCTAGCATATCTAATGCAGCTAATTGATGAAAATTATGTGGTAAAGACTCTAGCCTAGTTGAGCGACCATATCCAATTCGATCTGGTATAAGTATATGAAAATCGTTTTTTAATAATTCTATTTGTTGACGGAAAGGATAAATTTCATAACCCCAACCACTATGTAAAAAAACCAATGGAACCCCTCTACCATATTCTTGGTAATACATTTTTACTGGCTGGAGGTTTGTACTAAAAGGTGATTTATTCAACTCAATAAAAGGCAAAATCTTTCCTCTTTTCTTCCAAAAGACCATGTACTTTAAGAATAGATATGGTTAAATACATCCAATTTGTCAACTAATCATTGTAAAATAAACACAAAATATTGGAGCTATTATGTCTCAGACTACTATTTTTTGTGATATACAGGCAGTTACAACTGAAACAGAAACAAAAAATAAAGACACCTTTCTTATTGCTGATCTAATAACAGGTCAAACCTTAGCAAATAGCTTACAGATTAGTCAACCTTTGGATAAAAACTCTATTTTACTATTAATCTCTCAAGGTATAGGCCCAGAAGATTTAGGTAATGCAACAAGTGAATTAACAGTTTTAGCAATTAAAGATTCTCTGCTAAGAATACCTACTAGTATACCTCCATATGATCGTCTAGTAGCGGCTGTAGAAGAAGCCAATAATATTATTTGGAGTGAACGTCAAACTAATTCGAAAATGAAAGATGTCTTTAGTACTGTAACTGCTGTTCTTATAGAAGGAGATCAGGCTTTTATTGCAGAGGTTGGTAATAGTCGAGCTTACCTTATACGTGCTGATAAAATCAAACAATTAACTACAGATCAAGTTATTAGCCAAATATCAGCAGAAAATTTTATTACCCCAGCACAAAAAAGGTCATACCAAAACATAACATTACAAGCTATTGGTAAAGCTGAAGCAGTTAAAGTAGCTATAAGTATGTTTCAGCTACGTCATTCAGACATTTTGTTACTCTCTACTAACAGTTTGTCTAAAATCATAGCACCTGAAGAAGTTTTAGCCTTAACCCCAACGTTATCTCCAAGTAAAATTTGTCAATATTTTTCCTCTTTAGTATTAAAACAGAATTTAACAGAAAATATTACTTCTATTGTTTCGCAGTTTACTGGTGAAGCATTAAGCAATAAAAAACCAGGCAGCACTATTACTAGTAGCGTACAAATTCTTTCTCGTTTTGACCCTGAAGAAAAAGTAGAGAAAAGCCATAAACGTACACTAATGTTAGGAGATATTTCTCTTAGCAATAAATATTATCGTACTGTAGAGCCATCTTCTTTAGTTAATATTATCCCTATAGGTTCTATTTCTCCATTTCCAGAAAGTAGTGTAATTAAAGCAGAGTGCGAAACTATGCTAGAACATTTAAATTACTGCCATACATTACTTAGTATTAAACCAGAACAATTGCGTTATGCTAGCAAATGGTTACAACAACAAGGCTATCAATATTCTAACCTAAGCAAAAGACTAGTAAATATTAATTCTGGGATTGAATATATTCAAAAAATTCGACAATTAATGCACGAGATGATGACAGATTTAGAAAGTACAGATGATTCTAGTAATTGATATATTGACAGCAGTAAAGTGATAAATTATACTGCGCGATTGCAAAAGAACTAAGGCGCATTAGTGTAGGTGGTTAACACGCGGCCCTCTCAAGGCCGAGATCACGGGTTCGAGCCCCGTATGCGCTATAAGGGCAATTCTAATTCTAGGGTTGCCCTTAATTGTTTTTAATTTGTGGTTGTTTCTTTATGTAAGGTAGTATTTCTAGCTACTTGATTTAATTTAACTCTAATTTGAGCTAAATCAACATTTGCCCTATCTAGAACAAGGTAAAAAACTAAAGCTTCTTTATTAACAGGTGGGAAAAACAAATAATAAGTATCTAGGAAAGTAATTAAAATGCTTTCAACTTGGCCTTTTCTTTGTAAATTAGTAAAAATTGCTCCTATTGCTAGGTCAAAAGTTAAAGGGTTCTCATTACCTGCTCTTTGTTCATAAGCTAAGCAACGTTGTTCTTGCCAATCAACAATAGCAAAGGAAATAACCCCAGGAAGCGCTATTATTTCGGCAATTGCTTGTTCTATGCTGTAACTCTTACTAACCTGTATTTCTTCAGTAATTTCATCGCTAGTAGAATATTCAGACAAAGACAAACCTTTGTTATCTAGGGTGTTTGTGGACAATATGTTTTTTTCTCTATTAGCTTCATCTTTTATTCTAAAAGCCTCCATTAAAACTTCTTCTAGAGGCGCGTTAATTATATTTTTCTTTTTGCGACAAACATTGTTTATTTCTATTTTAGCATCATCCCAAGCAAGTATTTCATAAGCACTATAGATGCTCTCTATTCCTTCGCAAACAGCACTAATTAATTGGCCTTCAGAAAAGTACAAAAAACCTTTCTGACCACTAGATTTAATAGTTAAAGTGCAGGTTTTTTTGTCTAAACTAAGGAGTTGTAAAAAGCTAAACAAAGTAATCCCTTCGATATGCTCTTTAGTAACAGGTGTAAGGGATTTAGCAACTTGCTCAGAAAAAGCGCGAAAGTCTAAATTATGTTTTTGAACAAATATTAAAGAAGTATTTTGTCTAGATTTTTCCCCTAGTTTTTCTTCGTCATAATTGGTTAAAACAATAATAGGCAATGAATGAAAGTTTTCCATTATATAAGCAATTAACTCAAAACCATCCATTACAGGCATTTGTAAGTCAGTAATTACTAAATCAATATTTGCATTACTAAGTATAGAAACTGCTTCTTCTCCATC
>JAHFUF010000295.1 GCA_023265235.1 Blastocatellia bacterium | reverse complement strand
CTTTGATGTTTCCAAAGAAACTCTTAATCGTACTACGTTAGGCTACTTAAAAACCGGTAGATTAGTAAACCTAGAAAGAGCATTAAGGCTTAGTGACCGATTAGGTGGACATATTGTTCAAGGGCATATTGACGCAACTGGACAATTTTTAACTCGCCAACAAGTCGGAGAAAGTTTTATAATGCGGTTTTCTTTCCCTAAAGAAATTTCTCATTATATTTGTAAAAAAGGCTCTATCGCTATTGAAGGTATTAGCTTAACTGTCGCAGATCTAGCCTCAAACTGGTTTGAAATAGCTGTTGTGCCTCATACAGTAAAAATGACCACTCTAAATTTTTTATCTTCAGGTGATAAAGTCAACTTGGAAGTTGATATTGTAGCTAAATATGTCGAACGTATGCTGACAACAGAAAACGCTATAAAAACAGAAAAATCTTCTTTAACTATGGAAAAACTAAAAAATTTAGACTATTAAATGTTTTTATAGATATATTTATTAAGCTTAATAAATATATCTATAAACATATTCGTTATTTTAATAATAATTATTGAAATAATAGTTATTTTTTATTAACCATCACATAAATAGTATGTATAAACCTTGGAGGTAATTTATTATGGCAAATATTCTTGAAATTTTTGAATCAATGAAAACCGCTTATAATGCAGGTTCTATTGATGAAGATCGCAGCTATTATTTTTCCCTAGATGATTATAAATATACTGTAACCTTTACAAAAGGCAAAATTAAGGTTGAAGAAGGCAAAACTGTTGATGAAGCTGATTGTGTCTTAAAAACATCTGCTGATATGTTTGCTAAAATATGGGGCGGATATAAACCAGGTATGATGGATTTTATGAGCGGTAAAATTAAGACTAATAACCCTACACTACTACAAGAATTTGGTAGTGCATTTACAAAATAACTCTATCGAAAATATCTTAGAAAGGCACGCAACTAATATTGTTATTAGCTAAACCGTGCCTTTATTATCTAGTATTAAACTTAACGATTAATAGAAGGGATAAATGTTTTCTTCTCGCACACCAGCACAATTATTAGCAAATAAATTAACACTAATTATTGAGCAAAAAATATTAACTAAAAAAGTAATAATAGATCTTACTCAATCAAACCCAACAGCTATCGATATTAATTACCCTGAGCAGGAAATTTTGTCTGCTTTTGCTAATCCAAAAGCCTTAAGTTATCAACCAGATCCAAAAGGCTTACTTAGCGCGCGTGCTGCAATTGTCAATTACTACAAATTAAAGGGAATATTTATAAATGTAGAAAATATATTTCTTACTGCTAGCACTAGCGAAGCCTACACACTACTTTTTAAGCTATTAATGGAGCCAGGAGATAGCGTATTAGTCCCAGTTCCTTCTTATCCACTTTTTGAACATTTAGCTCAAGTAGAAGGGGTTAAGTCTATTAGCTACCCATTATATTTTGATGGCGGCTGGCATATTGATTTTTATGTCTTAAAAAATGTTTGTAAAAAAAATACTCGTGCAATTATTATAGTTAACCCTAATAATCCTACTGGCTCATTTCTAAAACAAAGCGAATTAACTGAGTTAATCCAATTTTGTAAAGATAACAAATTAGCTCTAATTTCTGATGAAGTATTTTGTGACTACCCCCATTATGATGATACTGAAAGAGTTAATAGTATTGCTCAAATTAACGAGATTTTAACCTTTAGCCTAAATGGTTTGTCTAAGGCCGCTGGATTACCACAATTAAAGCTAGGTTGGATTATTATCAATGGCCAAGGAGAATGTTTTCACGAAGCTTATAATAGATTAGAGTTTATTACTGATCTTTTTCTTTCTGTTAGCAGTCCAGTACAACATGCTTTACCTACACTACTGGACTTAGCCCCAATAATACAAGGGCAAATCCTTAAAAGAGTATTAAGCAATTATTCCTGGTTAAAAGAACAGATAAAAATTGAAAGTGTCTGCCGATTATTACCTGTTGAAGCAGGTTGGTACGCTATATTACAAGTACCTAAAATAATTACTGAAGAGGAACTGCTACTAGAACTACTAATAAAAGATAACGTAATTGTTCATCCAGGATACTTTTTTGATTTGCAAACAGAAGGATACTTAGTAGTAAGTTTAATCACTAAAACAGATATTTTCCAAATGGGTGTTAATCGTTTATTAAGTAGAATTGATCGACTAATTTACTTGTAAAAATACAATTAGAAACCAATTTATAAATAAACTTCTACTAAATAATTAATAAACTTTAATAAACTTTAATAAACTTTATCAGGAATACAAACTACTCTAAACCCAAAACAATCTAAATTCTCATCTGAATTATATCCAGTACGATAAGCTGAGCGACTAATATAAGCACTTAAGAAAAAGCTACCACCACGAACCACTCGCTTGCCATCAGAACCTGTTTCCCAAGCTAACCCATTAGTAGGAGCATTATGATAGTTTTCATGATAGAGGTCTAAACACCATTCCCAAACATTCCCATGCATATCATAAAGCCCAAAAGAGTTAGCTACTCCAAAACTTCCTACAGGTAAAGTCTTACCACGATAGGCACCTAAAATATTTAGTTTTATTGGATAAGGAGTACCATCATAGTTAACAATATTTGATAACACTGTCTCGCCAAAAGCAAATGGAGTAGTAGTACCAGCACGACATGCATACTCCCATTCTGCTTCGCTAGGCAAACGATATTCTCTACCAGTAATTTTTGATAAGCGTTGGCAAAACTTTACTGCATTGTCCCAAGTCACACTATCTAGAGGTAAATCATCACCTTTATAGCGAGAAGGATTGTTGCTCATTATATTTTTCCATTGTGCTTGGGTTATTTCAAATTTACCAATATAAAAATCTGAGACTTTTACTTTATGTTGAGGGCCTTCATTTTTACTTCTACCATGCTCTTTTCCATCTGAACCCATCAAAAATGTGCCGCCTGGTATTTTTACCATATCTAACTTAACCCCATCACCAAGATCTTCAGCGTAATAACTAGCCTGTGCTTTTGTCCTACGTATTTCTTTTGCTGATGAATTAAGGGTTACTGTTTCAAATTCATATGTTTTAGCTTCTAGTTTAACAGCATTAGGGTTGTCGTTAGCGGAACTATTAAAAAGGCTGGTAATTTTACTTTGTCTAGTTACTGAAATAGGTAAACAAACGATAAGGCTAATAGTAATAATAATAGCAATTGTCCAATAAGTTTTCATGACCTGTTCCCTAGCTAATAAGTACTTAATTTTTTTCTTAACTTGCTTTAATATTTTTGTAAAATCTCTCTGCCACATTACCCTACCCAAAAACAATAGCGACGGGTAGGAAAGAATTTTGCAGCTACGAGCATAAATCTTTGACAGTTTTTTGACAAAATAGTCACCCAAAATGTCGCAAAAATACAAGTAAGGTTAAGTTTGTTATTTTTAATTCTTTACCTAAGGTATCCCTCTGCAAATTTATGCCAGAGACACTTCTTAATAGGGCAGTGTTATCTAGTCTTGCCATAAGATATTCCTTAAGAATGAAAATAGTGATTATTGGCTTAAGTTTGGCACAGAAATAAATATAAAACAACTCTTGATAAGCACTTCTATGAAAAACTTTTTCGAGCTATAATCTAGTGGCATTCATCCTGTTTGATGGAGTAAAACTATGTCTGACAACCCCTATAATAACCCCTATCAACAGCCTAACCAACAGCCTAACCAGCAACCTAATCAACAACCTAATCAAAATCCAAATTACCAAGAAGGATATCAGCAGCCTTATCAACAAGGCTATCAACAACCTCCTTACCAACAAAATTATCAACAGCCTCCCTATCAACAACCTCCTTATCAACAAGATAACCAACAAGCTCCTTATGGTTACCAACAAGGCTATCAAAAATCGGCTTACCCTCAACCCTACCCATCAGCTTACCAACAGCCTAATAAAACACAACTTTTATCGATGGATTTCGGTTTAGCTGGACTACTTTGTTATATGCCTTTTTTTGCAATTAGTTTAATTGCTTCAATAGCTTTTCTTCTTACAGAGCCTAAAACCAGTTTTTTTGTACGTTTTCATGCTATTCAATCATTACTACTTTCGCTGATAGGAACAGTGTTTGGTATTGTAATAACAATTACTTGGTTTTTGATGATTGCTATTGGTGCAGCAATGGATAATGACGCAAGTGGAGTGTTTATTGGGCTTTCATTTTTAGGGATTGGCGGATTAGCCTGTATTGTTGGGTTAGCAATATTTATCTTACATTTTTTTAGTATGTATAAAGCTTACAACAACCAGATATGGGAAATACCTATTATTGGTAAATATGCTCGTCGCTTTTCACAATCAGCTTAGTCAAAACAAGCTTTTAGATTAAAATAGTCTGCTAACAGTAAAGAAACTTTTCTTTTTGTTAGCAAATTATTTTTTATAAGGAGTTAATGTTGAGCCGTCCAACTTTTGACCAACTAGCACAAGTAATTCATAAACTACGTAGTCCTGGTGGATGTCCTTGGGATAGAGAACAAACCCATAATAGCCTTAAACCAATGCTACTAGAAGAAACTTATGAAGTAATTGAAGCCATTGAAGAAGGCAGTGATCAAGAATTAAGTTCTGAGCTAGGCGATTTATTACTACAAGTAGTTTTTCATGCACAAATAGCTAGTGAGACCGGGCGTTTTACTATCACAGATGTAATTGAAAAAGTTCATGACAAAATGGTTCGTCGCCATCCACATGTTTTTGGAGATGAGGAAGCTAGTACTTCTGCTGAGGTATTACGTAACTGGGAAGCAATTAAAGCAGCAGAAAAACAAGCTGCTGGTGAGAAAAAAACCTCTATGTTAGATAGTGTTTCTCCCTCAATGCCTGGCTTATTAGAAGCGTTTCAAATGACCAGCCGTGTTGCGCGAGTACATTTTGATTGGCCTAGTATAAAAGATTGCTTTGACAAGCTTTCTGAAGAAATCTCAGAACTAGAAACCGAAATAGAAAAACCTGATAATGAAAAAGCCATTGCTGATGAACTAGGAGATCTGTTGTTTATGGCAGTCAATATTGCTCGTTTCCTTAATATTGATCCTGAAAGCGCGCTTAAAGGAGCTAATCGCAAATTCCGACGTCGCTTTGCTCATATTGAAAATTCACTAGAATCTCAAGGTAAAAGGCCTAGTGAGAGTACTTTAGCAGAAATGGAAGTTTATTGGCAGGAAGCTAAAAAGTTAGAAAAACCTATTTCAGGAAATTAAACATTTTCTTAACTAACCTAGTATGTCCAAAATGGCTAGCTTACAAGTTAGCCATTATATCTAAAAGGAGAAAATTTATGCGTTATGAAATGTTACACCCTGGCTCATCTGCATTACTAAAGGTTTACTTAGATTATGGAGAAACAATAAAAGCAGAATCTGGTGCAATGGTAGCAATGAGTCCGACCCTAGATGTAGGAGGACACGCAGAAGGTGGTATCTTAAAAGGTCTAGGTCGTATGCTGGCAGGTGAAAAGTTTTTTTTCCAAACCATTACAGCTAGTCGCGGCCCTGGTGAAGTACTACTTGCACCTGCAACACCAGGAGAAATCTATCCAATAGAATTAAATGGTTCTTACAATTACACATTACAAAAAGATGGTTTTTTTGTAGGCACAAGCGGCATTGAAATTTCTACACAAATGCAAAACTTAACCAAAGGTCTATTTTCTGGTGAAGGGTTCTTTGTAATAAAGGCTAGTGGTACAGGACTGCTTTTTGTTAGCTCTTTTGGAGCAATTCACGCAATAGATATTCCTCCTGGAGGTGAGTTTATTGTTGATAATTCTCACCTAGTTGCTTGGCCAGAAACAACACAATATAAAATTGAAAAAGCTTCTTCTGGTTGGTTTTCATCTCTCAAGTCTGGTGAAGTACTAATTTGCCGTTTTTATGGCCCAGGACGAATTTTGATTCAAACCCGTAATCCACAAGCTTTTGGACAATGGATTAGAGGTTTTGTTTCTCCTGGTTCTGGTGGTGGAGGTGGAGCAATCTCTACTATAACCTCTTTAATCGATTAAAAATATTTCTTTAGCGAAATTAGGCTAGCAAATAGTTTGCTAGCCTAAACTTATAAAAATCAAGTATTTTTCCAGGATTATGTATTATTATTTATGTTTTTCGTAGCTAGTTAAGAGGACTGCAGTCATTATACATTGGCTCGGATTTTTTTAGGTCATAGCAAAATTCACCAGGGGAACAAGGGTTTTTTCTTTTTGGATCGTTAATTGTCCAAATTGAGTTGTTAATAGAATCTGTATAAAACCACCTTATCCCCGTCTTAAAAACATTAGGCTTGTAATCAGATAAAGGAATAGCATCCATTAAATATTCTAAAATAACAATTTCGTCTTCACTTCCACTATTTCCACTATTTCCACTATTTCCACTATTTCCACTATTTCCACTATTTCCACTATTTCCACTACTAGCGGCATTACTACTATAAGAGTTCTGATTATTAGACGAAACCGCTTTAGACAAAGAAAAACCATCATTATAAGAAGAAGGGTTGGCAGCTTGTTTAATACTACGACGTTCTACTTTAGTTGGTACCATAGTAAAAGAGTAG
>JAHFUF010000294.1 GCA_023265235.1 Blastocatellia bacterium | reverse complement strand
AGGAGAATCTACGATTTGCACTAGTTTAGCTTTTCCTTTAGAGGAAACATCAGCAACTAAAAAGAGGTCTTGTTCTTGGGATAAGACCTGTGCTTTTGCTAAATCGTCCAAAGCTTTAGAAGCTTCAACACTAGCTAAAGTGTCAAAGATTGGTGGTGAAGGTAAATAAAGTGTTTCTTCATTACCAAAAATAACTGTAACAGTACCACGAAGATCAGTTATTAAACCAGGCTTAAAGCTATGAATTACAGAAGTAAAAAGTAAACAAGTAAGCACAAAACTAGCAGCATAAGAAACATATTGTGGACGATTATAAAAAAACGTACTAGCTAACCAATACTTAAGGCTAGGTTTGGCTGGTTTACAAGCATGTGCGGCGTTAAGTTGAACCACTATGGTTTTAGCTAAATCAAGGGGAGGTGCCACATTTCTAAGCCCCTGTAATAGCTGTGTTGTTTGTCTAAGCTCGTCAACATGATCAAAACAAGTTGTACAAGAATTTAAGTGTAGGAAAACTGCCTGGTTTTGCTCAGGACTAAGCTGACGATCGACATAAAAGGAAGCATTTTGTCGCAAATATGAGCAATTCATAATAACTCGCTAAAAATTCATCTACACTCTGACTCGCGAAACGTCTGTAGCAGAGCGGGTGTTGCCGGCCTACGACGTTGCACGTCCTTTTTACACTCTGCTCAAACTTCGGCCCATCGGTTCTAACAGGTCTATTTGGCGAGTCAGAGGTAGTGAATGTTGGTTGTGTGCTTAAATTAAGCACGTTAAAAAAAATTAAGACTCTATAATTACAAACAACTATGCTAAAAAGAATTTTTTAACAAATCACGTAGTTCTTCACGACCACGCGCGATGCGTGATTTTATGGTTCCTAGAGAAACTTCTAAAGTTTCTGCGATTTCCTCATAACTTAAACCTTCAATATCACGCAAAATTACTGCAACACGAAAATCAAATTTTAGTTTTTCTAGTGCCGCAACAATCATTTTACGCTTTTCGGCAGTTAAGGCTTGTTGTTCAGGAGTTTGTCCCCCTGATGGTAGTTTTTGAGAAAGGGACGTTTCATTAGGATCATTTATGTCTAAAGAAATCGTTTTTTCTCTACGTCGTCTGCGCCACCAACGTTGTTGATTTGCTACTTGATTAACAGTGATTCTGTAAATCCAAGTACGTAATTGAGAGTCTCCACGAAACTTACTAATATTATTATAAACCTTTAAGAAAGTGTCTTGAGCTGCGTCACGGGCATCTTCACGGTCATTGGAGAGTCTAAGAGCCAAATTATAAACACTAGTATTATATTTATTAACTAGTTCTTCAAAAGCATATCGTTCTCCAGCTTGCAGGCGAGCTAAGAGGTTAGCATCTTCTGCTGCCATTGCTTCTATGCCTGTGTTAGCAGAAAGATTAATCTCACACGGCTCTTCATTAATTGTGACTAACTCATGTGCTCTCATCATAGTGAAAGTTGCCTTGACTTTATGTACTTTATTCTAATCGCTTTATGTACTTTATTTTAACGTATTTGGTTGGTTTCAGTTACCATTAGACACCAGCTAAAAAAAAAAGTTCCCAGGTTCCCGGAAAATTTTTTACTCGACTAAGTGCAGACTTTACAAGAAATAACACAAAATATCTCTTTAGGTCAATCTAGCCACTGCGGAAAACCTTCCTGAAAATTTTTTTATTGAATCCTTTTTTATTTTTAACTGTACTGTTATCATAAGTAGCTCCATAAATACTTTTAATATCTCATAATTTTAATTAAATAAATCCCGTAAAGGAGAGCTTTTATGTACGGGCAGAAAAAAGATAATAAATCTTGGTTACTAGAGAGACGAGCATTTTTAAGACTAGGGACAGGGCTTGGGTTAAGTTCTTTACTCTTTGGTTGGTCTAATCCAATCCAAGCAGAAATTCTAAATAACACACTTGGTATTAATCCGAGTGTCACTCCACGAGGATCAGCGAAAAATTGCTTGTTAATTATGCTTAAGGGCGGCCCAAGTCATATTGATACTTTTGATGTAAAAGTTGGTAATTGGACTCCTAGTAAATTAGGTGTAGCACAAAACTCTGCGGGTTTTTTATGGCCAACAGCAGTAATGCCACAACTAGCAAAAAAAGCAAATAAATTTTCTATTGTTCGCTCGCTCCAACACGTAGAAGTAGTCCATGAAAGAGCAGAGTATTACGCTGAAACAGGAAGAAGATTAAACCCTGGACTAAGAGCAGAAATTCCACATATTGGTGCAGTAATAGCACTTGAACAAGAAACAACGCGCATTTCCTCAGATATTTTTCCTGGGTTTATGGTTTTTGGAGGAGGAGGGTATTCAAACAATGGGTTTCTTTCTGCAAATTTTTCTCCTTTTGTTATTGATGATGCTGGCTCAGGAATAAATAACTTGTTGCCTGTAGATGGGTTAAGTAGTTTTGAAAGGCGGAGAGAATCATTAAAACTTCTTAATGAAATAAATAAAGGCGAGGCAAACCCAGCACGACAAACCTTTTCTGTTTTCCAAGAACAAGCAGAAAAAATGATGAGAGATCCTCTAACAGCACCAACCTTTCTAGTTAATGAAGCTGATAGAAAACGCTATGGTAACAATTATTTTGGTGTATCACTTGCCGCCGCTAGAAATGTATTTAAGGCTAATCGAGGCACACGCTTTATTGAAGTAGACCAATATGGTTGGGATAACCATATTAATATATATGATGATGGGCCATATAACCTACCTAATTTATGCCGTCAGTTTGACACAGCTTTTTCTTCCCTATTAGATGATTTAAGTGCTAGCCCTGGAGTAAAAGCACCAACTTTATTAGACGAAACCTTAATTGTTGTTATGGGTGAATTTGGTCGCACGGTTGGAACATTAAATCAAACCAAAGGACGTGATCATTATCCTTATGCTTTTTCAGCAGTGTTTGCTGGTGGAGGAATAAAGGGTGGACGAGTTATTGGCTCAACAGATGAAACTGGTGCAGGAGTGAAAGAATTGGGCTGGAGCCAAAATCGCCCTGTTCATTTGCCTGATATTGTAACTACTATATATTCTAGCTTAGGTATAGATTGGACTAAGACTTTAACAAATACACCTTCAGGGCGAGTCTATCGTTATGCTGATCCTACTGCTGTAGGCGATGAGGATAGTTACGAAATTACCCCATTATTTTAATAAGGAGCAACTACCATGAAACGTTTAGTTCTTTTCTTTTTTGTACTAGTAGCAATAATGGTATTGCTACCATCCCCTAACCCTAAAGCCAGTAAAGGCCACCCAAAAACAAAATCAATTGCCAGCTTACAAGAGGCCAAAGCACAAGATCCACACGCTAGTATGCATACTCAGCTAGATACAGTAGGGGAAGTTTCCCGCCAAACTAAAGATGTTACTTCAACCTTACCTCCTGCTAAAGTTGATTTTCAGAGTGCAACCGCAAAATCTGGCTCTACTCCAGGACGATTGCCTACCAATAATTTAATTGATAGAGAAATCTTTAACACTTTATTCCTAAAGGGAGTTTTGCCCGCCGAACTAGCAACTGATGAAGAATATTGTCGTCGCGTCTTTCTAGATATAACAGGTAGACAACCTTCACCAGAAAGATTGTTAAAATATATTACAGATACTGATTCTGATAAAAAATCTAAGCTAATAGATGAATTAATTAATTCAGAGGCTTATATTGATCGTTGGACACAATGGTTTGGAGACTTAACACGTAATTTTACTGTAGCCCAAGATGCATCCGCTAGGGATCGTAACGCACAGTATCTTTATCTAAGAGACGCAGTTAGTAAAAACAAGCCTTTTAGTCAAATTACCACAGATTTAATAACTTTTACTGGGGTTTATGATCAAGGGCCAGGAGGTTTTTTAGTCAGACCTGTTTTTGGTACAACTCTCCCTCAAGATGGTTATGATGAAATCTCAGCAGAAGTATCAAGAACCTTTCTAGGTACTCAAGCAGTATGTGTTTCTTGCCACGATGGACAAGGCCATTTAGAACAAGTCAATTTGTATTTTGCTAACAAAAAACGCTCTGAATATTGGGGAATATCTTCATTTTTTGCACAAACTGCTTTTACTGTTTTTGGTGCTCAAAATGAACTAGTGCGTATTAGTAATGATGCTAGAGGGACTTACAATGCTAATACTAAAGATGGTCTACGTCCTCCTCGTACTAGTGGTGTAATAGAGCCTTCCTATAGTTTGTTTCGTACAACAACCAAACCTAGTGCAGGTGAAGAACGTAGAACAACCCTAGCTAAGCTAATTACTAGCGATCCACAGTTTGCCAGAGCATTTGTTAATCGAGTTTTTGCGCATTTCTTTGTTGTAGGGTTAGTTGATCCTGTAGACCAGTTTGATTTAGCGCGCCTTGATCCAAATAATCCACCAACAGAACCTTGGGCTTTGCAACCATCTCATCCAGTGTTATTAAATGAGCTAGCTACTTTTTTCCAAAAGAGTGGTTATAATTTACAATCTTTGATTCGTTTAATTACTAAGTCTCAAGCTTATAGTCTTTCTTCTCGATATGATGAAAGCCAATGGAAAGAGGAATATGCTAGGCTTTATGCTCGCAAGTTAGTACGTAGGCTACAGGCAGAAGAAGTTCTAGATGCTATTTCGACTTCTACTTTTAGACCTGGTATATATGCTGCTATGGGTTTTTCAAAAGCTTTTTCTTCTGCAATGGCTTTGCCAGGAACAGAAGAGCCGCTTCTATCTACTATCTCTCGCACTAATCCTCCACAATCAGATGATCCTTATGTTGTTCAGAAGTTTCTACAAGAGTTTGGTCGCGGAGATCGTAACACTGTATTTCGTAACAATAATGGTTCAATAGCACAAGCTTTTGATTTATTTAATAGTCATTTACTAATTAGTAGGATTAGTCATCCCAGTGGTTTACCTACACAGTTAGCAAAGAATTTGCAAGCAGGTAAAGCAACTCCTGAAGAAGCTGTGGTTTTTTTGTATTTAATTACTATTGGTCGTCAACCTAGCTCAGCCGAAATAGAGAAGTTAAAGGCTCGTGTTACAGCAGGCCCAGAAGCCATTGCTGATTTACAATGGGCACTCTTTAATCGTCTAGATTTTCTCTATAACTATTAGACATTATCAGGAATAACAAGATGTAAGGGGCGAACTGTTCGCCCCCTACTTTTGTAAAGGGTTTATTAAAATGTCTACCAACCGAATAAAAAAATACACACTAAAAGAATACTTTGAAATTGAAAAGACCTCAGATATTAGGCATGAGTTTGTATATGGTGAGATATTTGCAATGGTTGGTGCTAGTAGAAGTCATAATAGGATAGCTAGTGCTATAAATACTAGGTTATATATGCAGTTTTTAAACACTACTTGCGAATCATTTATGTCTGAGACAAGAACTAGAGTAAATAATGACCTATACTACTATCCAGATATAGTCGTAGCATGTAATCCTGAGTTTGAGGTAATTGAAGGCGTAGATAATTTAATTAACCCTGTTTTAATAGTAGAAGTACTTTCTAGATCTACTGCTAGGTTTGATAGAGATACTAAGTTTAGAGAATATCAACAAATAGGATCTCTTAGATATTACTTGTTAGTTTCTCAAAATGAGGTTGATACTACCTTATTTACTAGACAAGATAATAATTGGACAAATCAAAACTATAATAACCTAGCTGATGCTATAGAACTTCCCACTATTAACGCTAGATTAAATATAAGAGATATTTACTTGAGAGTTCAATTCCAACAAGGTTAGTTCTTATCAATCTAGGTTTTACGAACAATGTTGGGGGTTAGCTCACCTAATATCAGAAAAGAAAAGGTCTGTTCTTGCGTCTTTACGCCCATAAATATACATTAGCTTTAAGATATGAAATGTGGCTCGGTAAATCCCTAAGTTATAAAATTTACGTGCGCTAGTGATTGTTCTTAGTGGTAGGCATATAGGTTTAGTAATAGCAAGTATTCTTTGGCTAAACTCAATATCTTCCATAACAATACCTTCTCGAAAGCCTCCTAGCTCTTGAAACAAAGTCTTTTGGATAAATAGGCTTTGATCTCCATAAATAATACCTGTTAAGCGAAAACGTAGGTTATGTATTAACGAAATTATCTGTAACCAAGGATGTTTGCTATCAAACTTATGCCAAAAACAACCAGCTTGTAAGTTTGTCTGAAGGGTAATTTGAGATAGTTTTTCTACTGTTCCTAATTCTAAAAAAGTATCAGCATGTAAAAAAAGTAGCCAATCTCCTTTGGCCACTTTAGCCCCAGCATTCATTTGACTACCACGACCTTTTGGAGCAGAAAGAACTTGAGCAGATGACCAAGTTTTGGCTTGTTGACAAGTTTTATCTGTGCTACCACCATCAACAATAATAACTTGATAGTCTCCTAGTTGGGCAAAAACCTTTGTTAAACAATCGTTTAAACCTTTTTCTTCATTAAAAACAGGAATTATTATAGAAATCATTTTAGCTATTTTTTAATATCTTGACGTGCTTGGTCATTAATACGCCAATCATACTCAATGTACTCAATTTTGTCAGTTTTTAATTGTTCTAAAGCTTGACGACGCGAGGCATTAAGATAAGGTTTTAAGTACTGAGTTACTTTCTTTTTATCTTT
>JAHFUF010000009.1 GCA_023265235.1 Blastocatellia bacterium | reverse complement strand
TTCAACCTCTGGCATAAATTAATGAAAAACCCAAATCTTTGCACTAATAAAATAGAGCTTGAGTTATCAGACCAAGGAATTATATTAATTGCAGGTGTAGACGAAGTAGGTAGAGGAGCATTAGCTGGGCCAGTGCTTGCAGCAGCTGTGATCTTAAACCTAGACAATATACCTAGTGGGTTAAATGACTCAAAAAAACTTAGTGCTAAAGCTCGCAGTCTATTAGCTAAGGAAATAAAGGCTAGTGCAATAGCTATTTCTATTGCTGAGATTTCTGCTTTAGAGATAGATCAAACCAATATTCACCAAGCTAGTCTTAAAGCAATGTTTAAGGCGGTACTAGGGCTAACACCTACGCCAGAATATATACTAGTAGATGGGTTTGCTATCCCTAAAATAAAAATAGCTCAGCGTGCTATTATTAAAGGAGATGCTCTATCGGTTTCTATTGCAGCAGCATCAATTGTAGCAAAAGTAACTCGTGATGAGATAATGCAGGCTTATGATTTAACTTGGCCAGACTATGGTTTTGCTCGTCATGTTGGATACGGCACAGCAAATCACCTAGCAAGTTTACGCAAGCATGGAGTTAGTCCAATTCATAGAAAGAGTTTTCATGGTGTTTTACCATCAGAAACACAGTTGATGTTACCACTAGAATTTGAGCAAGACAGTAACTCTAAAGATGGCTAAATAAGGCACTTTTAGCCTTACCCTCTATTAGACAAAGCGGTTGACAATAGTAGTTGTGTATGTTAGTTTTTAGCCTTAAACCCATTTCAAAATAAACTCAAACCAAGTCTTCAATTGCGGAGCGGCCGGAGTATGTCATTTAATAAAGCAAAGATATTAAAATCGGCTGAGAAGTATGTGCAACAAGGAAAGATCCCTGGTGCAATAGATGAATATAGAAAAATTGTCGAGGCCGATCCTAATGATTTAACTATGATTAATACATTAGGGGATTTATGCGTCCGCGCTGGCCGAACCGAAGAAGCAATTCAAAACTTCTCACGTATTGCCGAAAATTATCGCGAAAATGGCTTTACCCTAAAAGCCATCGCTATGTACAAAAAGATCAGTAAGTTAGAACCATCTAATTTTGAAACCTCACTAAAATTAGCCGATCTTTATTCTAAACAAGGTCTGATCGTTGATGCTCGGCAGCAATACTTAATCGTTGCTGATGCTTATAAGCGAAATGGGCAAACAAAAAAAGCACTAGAAGTGCTACAAAAAATAGCTGATCTAGATCCAGAAAACACTGCTGTAAGACTAAAATTAGCTGAAAGCTATCAAGTAGAAGGACTTAATGAGCAAGCACATGACGCTTATGTCTATGCTGGTCAAGAGTTTGCCAAAAAAGGCCGCGCACCAGATGCAATCTCTGCTTTTACTAAAGCTAGTTTAATAACTCCTTCCTCTAAAATAGCACTAAAGTCTCTAGCAGATGCTTATGTCCAACAAAATGACCCTTATAGAGCAATAGAACTACTTTCCCAAGCACTACAAAATAATCCTAGCGATGTTGATATAATGGTCATTCTTGGCCGTACTTATATTAGTGCCAAAATGTTAGAAGAGGCAGAAGCGACTTTTAGCCACCTATTAGATATTGATAAATCTCGATATGATTACTTAATCCAAGTAGGACGTGCTTATTTAGAAGTAGGAAAGTTTGATCGTACTATTGGAGCAATTGATCGGTGTATAGATTTGTTAGTTGCTCGCAGGCAAGAAGAAAAGGCTGTTACCCTACTAAAGAGCATTTTAGAATATGATGCTAACCATATGCAGGCACTTAAGCGTATGGCTGATATTTATACTCGTACCCGCGAAGATCATAACCTAGTATCTACACTTAATCTGATTGTTGATGTAGCACTACGTCAACAACAAAAAGATGGAGCTATTGAGGCATTAAAAAAATTAGTTGAAATTGAGCCTGATGAACCATCGTATAAACAACGTTTGGTTAGCTTAGGTGGAACTATAGAACCGCCTGTCTCATCTAAGCCTAGTTATTCAATTCCATCTGCTTTTGAACCTACCCTAGGAGCAACTTCTCCACTTTCACCTAATAGAATTCAAAATGATAATCAAGTAATCGACCGTCAACTACGTGAAGCAGAAATGTTTGCCAATCGTGGTTATGCAGATAATGCAGCACAAATACTAGAAGAACTAATTTCTCAATATCCAAACAATATTGAAGCCCGCTTAAAAATCAAACAGATTTATATTGATGGTGGCTTAGAAGAAAAAGCAGCAAGTCAATGTTTAACCCTAGCTAAACTTTATGACTTTCAAGGAGATAAAGCATTAGCAGCAGACTTATTATCAGAAGCATACGACCTTAACCCTAAGTTAAAACCAGCTAGTGCCAAAGCACCTACACGTAACGGGCAACCAACCTCTAAGCTAGCAGAGTCAATTGAAATAAACCTAGATGATGCTCTATCTTCAGACTTTGCATTAGAACAACCTTCCTTTTCACAACCTAGGGCTGATGCAATTAAACCTCAAAGTACAACCTATCAACCACAAGCTTCAACGCTAAGTGGATTTAGCCTGTCAAATAGACTAGAAAACCCACAAGTACCATCGCCTCCTCCTACTTCAGGCTTAGCATATGGGTTGCCAGAACTATTTAATCAAGGTGGGCCAGCAACCACACCACCAAATCCCAATTCAGGCGGAGCAAGTGGGTTTAATCCCTTTAGTCAACAGTCATCATCCCCTGCATCTTCTTTTGAGATGCCAAATATGTTTGGGCCAACATCTACACCACAGCCATTGCCAGGAATGGCGGCTCCACCAAATCAATCTCCTTTTTTTGCTAATATCTTTCCACCTTCAACACAAACACCTACATCTAGTGTCCCTTCTATACCTTTAGGAGCTAAAGGGGCTGTATCAGATGTGCAAAATGCTAGTTTTGAAATATCTATTGATGATAGTGGTAGTGGTACTCAACTAGCAAAGGACAAAATTCTTAAAGATGAACTAGATGGAGTAGATTTCTATATTCAACAAGGCTATATGGAAATAGCCCGTAGCACTTTAGAAGACCTAGAAAAGCAACACCCTAATCACCCAGCAATCCTACAACGATTTACACTAATGGGTATTAGTAAACCTGTGGCTCCTGTTAGTAAGTTTTTATACACTGCTCCAGATTTAGAGGCTATTGAAGAACTCCCAGAAAGTGCTATTTTAGAAGCATCAACCCCTGGAAGTTATAACCCTTTTACTACACCAGTAACAAATCCTCCTCCTGCTTTAGCACAAAGACCTGCACCTCAAGCACCAGCACCTATGCCAGATGCTTTAGTTTCAAAAGCACAAGCTATGATAGCTCCTGCGCAAAACCAGGCATCATCAATGTTTGATGACCTAATTTCTAATGTTGAAGCTGAACTAGATGATATGCCTACTAGTGATATTTTACCGATGGCTAAAACCGTCGCTCCTAGCCCTAGCAGCCCTAACCCTTCTAGTCCATCCGCTAAACCAACTACAGGCTCTTTACTTGATGCTGAAAGCTTAACTAGTTTATTTGAAGAAGAATTTGTAAACGAGTTTGAAACCTCTGATAAACCAGATTTTGAAACTCACTATAACCTTGGACTAGCTTATAAAGATATGGAACTATTTGATGATGCAATAGAACAGTTTCAATTAGCTTTCAAGGCAAGTTCACCAACTAGCGGAGATGGAGATTATTTTAACTGTTGTAATATGCTTGGCTATTGTTTTTTACGTAATAATATGGCTCGCCCATCTGCTGTTTGGTATAAACGCGGGCTAGAAGCTCCTGGACGCTCAGATGATGAGTATCAAGCTATGAGGTTTGATCTAGCAGAAGCTTATGAGCATTTGAATGAGTGCAACAAATCATTAGAATATCTACAGGAAGTTTACGCGTTAGATATTAACTATAGAGATGTTGGGTCTAAAATTCGGGAAATACAAGAAAAAATACGTAGAGAAGAAAAGTAGGTTGGTACTAGGAATAGATATTAGTTTAATAATCTATTCTAAAAGACTAAGAGCTTTTCACATAAAGGAGTCTTGTGTCAGCCAAAATCACAGTCATTTTTTATATTGCTATTTGTTTTGAAGTAGGTATTGTCTTACTAATAGCTCCATGGTCGGATTTTTGGATTGATAACTTCTTTTTAGAATACCTTGTTTCTCGCCTACATTGGCAAAGCTTGATTGCAATTTTGCAAAGCGGTTATATAAAAGGTGCGATTTCTGGGCTTGGAATAGTTAATTTATTTATTTGTATTGGGGAAATAAAAAACTTTCGCCAAGTAGTCGCAACACTTTCTCAACCAGAAAAAAAAGACGATAATGCTTACCAAGACCAAGCTATGCCTAATAACCAATCGTAAGCTTTTAACCCTCCCACATCTATCTGAAGATTTAGACAGCACCCTAGATCGCTTACTTCTGTTTTGTTTACAAGCAGCACAAGCAGGTGTTGATATTATTCAAATTAGAGAAAAAGATCTCTCAGCAAAAAAACTAGCTGATTTTGTAACCAAATTAACTAGTTTAACTAGTTCAACTACCAAGACTAGTATCTTAGTAAATGATCGTTTAGATATAGCCTTATCTTGTGGTGCAACAGGCGTGCACCTTCCTAGTAACTCTTTTCCTATCAAAGATGTACGAAAACTAGTAGGAAATAAATTTATTATTAGCCAGTCTACTCATAGTATTGAAGAAGCTAAACTAGCAGCCGACCAAGGAGCAGACTTTATTTTATTTAGCCCAATATTTAATACCCCTTCTAAACAAACCTTCGGGAAACCTCTGGGGTTAGAGTTACTAAAACAAGCAATTAACGTAGTTAACTGCCCTATAATAGCACTAGGAGGTATAAGTAGGCAAAATGCTTCTTCAGTACTAGAATGTGGCGTAGCAGGTTTAGCAGCAATTCGACTCTTTATAGAAACCTCTAACCTGGCGGAACTAGTAAATGACCTTAAACAATAAAAAACAACCTGTAACCCTAACTATTGCTGGGTTTGACCCTACTGCTGGTGCAGGAGTTCTTGCTGATATAAAAACTTTTGCTGCTTTTAATTGTTATGCTCTAGCTGTAGCTACAGCCATAACTGTTCAAGATACAGCTAAAGTATACGCTAGTACCTCACTTAGTGCAGATTTAGTAACAGATCAATTACAAGCCTTATGCCAAGACATTCCTATAGATGCAGTAAAAATTGGTATGCTAGCTAGTGAGGAAATTGTATTAGCTATAGTAGATTTCCTAGAATCTTACCAACCTAAATTTGTTGTCTTAGACCCACTACTTTATTCAACAAGCGGCTATCCTTTACTTAATCCTAGTGCTAAAAACATAGTAATAAACAAATTATTCCCTCTAGTAACATTGCTTACTCCTAACCTAATAGAAGCGTCTTTACTGCTTGGTGAAGAAATTCAAGATTTAGAACAAATGAAAATAGCAGCAAGAAAACTTTATAATTCTTGCCATTCTGCTGTGTTGATTAAGGGGGGGCATTTAACTCAAGATGCAATTGATTTATTATATGAGGGAACAAACTATCAAACATTTTCTGCTCCACGTACAGATATTTCTGCACATGGGACAGGTTGCGCGCTTTCTTCGGCTATAGCTGCGGGGTTAGCTTGCGGAAATGGTTTGATAAAATCAGTGGAAAACGCTAAAGAGTTTATTAGTAAAGCATTAAAGAACACAAAAAAGGTTGGACAAGGCGCGAACCTACTTAACCATTTTTGCAATTTTGGGGCTTATGTAAATGAGCATTGATCAAATCGATCAAAAAATACTAAGTGAATACCCTACTCCATTAGCATTAAAATACCAGCAGGTAATAATGGAAGAAGATTCTTTTGCTAAAACAAAAGCTCTTACAGGAGCATTAGAAGCTCTATTAAAATACTGTGTTTTTATAGCAATACAAGATAGTTACCGCATTCGCCTTAGCCCTACACGCTTTTCACCAACAACAATAGAGCAAATGCTCAACCCAAAAGCTAGCTCCCTAGTCAACTTGTTGACTGATACTTTATTTTTATTTCGCCGAAACCGGGATATGATTTTTGGTACTGAGCTTTACTTAATGGTCTATGATGATTTTATAGAAACTCCTCGGCTCCGCTCAGATATTTCTAGTTTATTACAAGCTTTGCTAGGATTTGCTCAGCTCTACCCTTACAGAGGCGCGATTCAAGCCAATGAATTAGAATGCGAAACAGATTTCCAAGCTTATTTCCCTTTGCTAAAAAATCTCTATAGTCGAGCAACGTTTCTTTCCTATTCACCACTGCTTTATTTTCACGATCCTATGGATGAAATAGAAGCTATGGAGCAAACCTCCTCTAGTAATTTTGCAACAGCCGAAGTGTTAATGGGAACGCAGGCAATTAGTAAAGCAATAGCTACACGACAATTACCTGGTGCACCCTTTGGTCGACTAGCACTTAAATCACACCGCAGTAACACTTTACTTAGTCTCCATCCTTTGTTAATGCTAGTAGAGACCATTGAACTATTGTCAGCCAAAGCAGACGAGGCTTTTCCTATAGGCCCACACTTAGTAATTTTTTATGATGAAATTCGAGGCTCAGGCCAAGAAAAGCTTTTACGCTATTGGCAATTAGAGTTACCTAAACTATTCCAAACTCTAGATGTTCCTAAACTTACCCTCACTCAAGGAGGCATTCTAAATCGTTTTACAGAATGGATAAAAACAGGTCGTGGCAAGTCTCGTATTCAGCTAGCTCAACAAGTTGGTAAGTATATTGAGCAGCGTAATTTTGTTGCTGCTATTATGGAATTTAAGAAAATTTATGAAGTAGAACCAGATAACCTAGCAATTGCAACTCGATTAGCAGAACTCTATATTCCTGCAAACCAGCGTCAAGAAGCAACTGATAGTTTCCGTAAAATTGCTGAAAAATGTATAGCAGATGGCCTCATCCCTCAAGCAATGTTGATGTATCAAAGAGTAAACAAGCTTGATCCAAAAGACATTACATCTAGCTTAAAACTCGCTCACATATGTTCAGAACAGGGTTGTCAAGAAATTGCCTTGCAACAATGTGAAAGAATTGTTGAATATTCTAGTCAAACCAACGATAAAGAAGGCGTTTTCAAAGCCTTAGAGCTAGCTGTACTCCTACGCCCAGAGAACCCTGATAATCAGCGTCGTTTGGCAGAGGTTTATTTAACTAAAAAACAAAAACCCCAAGCACTTAAATGTTTGCTAACAGCAGCAGAGGCTCTTTATTCGCAAAACCAGTATAATAGCGCAGCAGAGGTTTATGAAGATGTTTTAAGAATTAAACCTCTTCATCAACAAGCGTTTGAAAGGCTAGGCTATATTTACTTAGAGCTAGGAGATAACCAAAAAGCCATTGATATGCTTGTCCCTTCTTGTCAAAGTGACCCAAACAATACAGATTTCCTTAGAGCTTTAGCAAAAGCTTACTTAAATATTGGCGACTTAGATAAGGCTTACAAAACCATTTCTACTTTATTTACACTAGATAAAGGCTGTTCAGAAGAATTTCTAGAGTTAGGCCGACAGTTTTTATACGCTGGTAATTTAGATAGAGTTGGAAAAGTGCTAGACCAATGTATGGATATACTGATTTCTGAAGGTAAAGAAAGACAAATTACAAACCTATTAGAAGGCTGTTTAGCAAATAACCCCCAGCATATTCAATCACTAAAACGATTAGTAGACTTTTATATATTAACCAAAGACGACTTAAGCCTAAAACGTACTCTTCAGCGTTTAGTACCAGAAGCACGGTCACAAGGTAATTGGGAAGAAGCTAAAAATGCTCTAAAACAATTGCTTGCTCTAGAGCCACGTAATGCTGGTTATTTAGTCCAATTAAGAGACTTAGAAAGTCTCAAGTAAAATATAGGAAGGACAAACACATAGGTTCGCCCCTACATTTTTATTCCCAATAATGTGCTTTGTGTTTTGTTAGAATTTGGATCTAAACTATAATTGATTGTAAACAAAATAATTAAAATATTTAATATTTGCAGGATGGTTTTGTGAACAAAGAAGAAAACTTAAAAGCAATAGCTCAACTAGAAGAGCTTTTTTGTAGTAATTGCAGTTGGTTAGAAAGAAGACAAAGTGGTATATGTCCAGCAGGACAAACCACTTGTGGCGCACAAATAAGCCAGATTTATCAATTACGCCACTCTTATTCTTCTTTACCTGCTGGTACTTTAGTAAGAATCAGAGATATTTTCTGGTCAGTAACACATGATTATGCAACTATAACTATTGCGACAATGCAAAATAATCGCTTTGGAATAGCCTGTACACTTTTAGAAAAATACCCACAAGCACAAGCTAGCGACTTGAATAATTAGATAAATAAATATTTTACCTGATTATTTAGCGATTACTTTTAGTGCGTCAAATAATTCTTCTTTTTTACGTCTAGTAATAGGCACTAGCTCAACATGCTTGTAACGAATAACCCCTTTTTTATCAATAATAAAAACAGCCCTATTAGTAATCTTAAGCAGTCCGCCTAGCATCATTACTCCATAGGATTTACACATTGATAGGTCTTTGTCTTCTAGTAAAGGGAAAGGAAAATTATATTTGTCAGCAAATTTTTTATGTGCTTCCATATTATTAGTACTTACTCCTAGTACTAAAGAATCAAATTGTTGGAAGCGTTCCCATCCATCACGATAGTCACAAAGTTGTTTAGTACAAGTAGGCGTGTCATCACCAGGATAAAAAACGAGTACAATATTATTTTTACTTTTATATTGACTCAATGAGTAAGTATTTCCATCATTAGCTAATAAAGAAAAATCTGGAGCAGTATCACCAACATTTGGCATAAGGGTTCCTCTCAAAGTTACTAAAATAAACTTTATTAAACTTTATTTTTTTCGCATCTATCGCGATCTACCGAAAGCAAAATACTTAATCTATCCAAAGGTAGATTCCAATTAGGGCCTTCTTTGAAACAGATTTGGCCATCTTGAATTTTGATATTAGGATTTAGTATAAAAAGCACGTTTCGTTCTTTTACCAAACTAGATAATTTTGTTAATGAAACTAATGCTGCTTGATAAGACTTGTCTTTCAAGTTTTCTAGTAGATCAACTACATACGCTTCTGTATCAAATACAGGGACTAATTCTACTAGTTCTCGCTTAGACATAGTTGACATAGCCCAAATGTTTTTTGCTGGGCCTGTAGTAACTAAGTATAAAGCTATATCTGGGGCTGACTCAACATTGCTGTTGTATTTTTTTCTAGGTTCTCTGTGTACAAGTGCCATAAATATCTGTAATAGAAAATTGTTCTGATTTCCTTTAACATTAATTGGGTTTTACCTAAAGGCGCGTTATTATAACAAAGGCGATCTCAAAGCACTAGATTGTTAAGCACCATTTTACTGCTACTTAAGCTTAAGCCTATGACTATTAATCTGCTAGCGCAAGTATACTTATTAAATAATTTCTCAGAGATTTTTGAACGTAGTATAGAACATTTTGTTTTAGTCTTTCTTTCTATATCAATAGCAACTCTGATTGGGCTACCACTAGGTATAGTACTTACTCGCTATCCAAAGTTAAGTAAACTAGTACTAGGTTTTGCTAATATTGTACAAACTATTCCTAGTCTAGCATTGTTTGGTTTTTTAATCCCCCTACCCTATTTAGGAGGGATTGGTGCACGTACTGCAATTATTGCTTTAGTACTCTATGGCTTACTACCAATAATTCGTAATACTATCACAGGCATTACAACTATTGACCCAGCACTTCGTGAAGCAGGAAAAGCTATGGGAATGACTGATTGGCAATTACTAACCAAACTTGAATTACCTCTTGCATCTCAAATAATTTTAGCTGGTATAAGGATTTCTGCTGTTACAGCTGTTGGAGTAGCAACTATAGCCGCCGCAATTGGAGCAGGAGGATTAGGTATTTATATTTTCCGTGGTGTTTCTATGGTAGACCATCAAGTAATTTTAGCTGGAGCCATTCCTACTGCCATACTAGCAATAATTATTGATTTATTAATGGGCTTAATTGAGAGCAGGCTTAAGCGTTAACTATCTATACATCAAAATATCACTTGGCTTATATTGCGGCTAAATGCCTAGCCTTTCATTTTAATCAGAGTTATCTTTATCGACGCTAAAAATTTATTTTTTCAGAAAAAAGGAGATGGTGCTTCTTTTGCAGCTTAAGACTGCGATCTTTGCGCCAAGGTGAGGATGAATCAACAAGATATCCAATTAGTAATTAAATTTGCCAAAAAAATAGTCTCTTATGCCCAACTACAAGGAAATACAGAGCAACACCCAAAAGAAAATGAGTACTCTGATTCTCGCCTTGGAGTAATTCATACTAAAGAAAGAATAGAGATATGGGTAAAACGAAACCCAGAAGATAGACCTAACCTAGAAAATCGTGTTTTTTTTGCTACCAATATTGATGAAGTAAATTATTTATTAATGGTCTTTCGTGCTGGTCGATGGCCTAAGTATTTACGTCAATTAATAGAAAAAGAAGAAAAACCTAGCTTTGCAGCTATAGAGGATCAAGATGTTTTCCCAGAGCTTCAATAGTAACTACATAAGAGTAAGTCGCTACTATCAAACGCTTAATATATTTATGAGAGGGATTAAGAAAAACTTAATTCCTTTTTTAGTTTTAAGCTTAATTATAGAAAACCTATAAGTTCTCCATGATTAAGCTTAGCGGGTTTGAAAAACCACTACTCAAGTGTTACACTTTGTCAAATATCACTAATTAATAACGTTATTGGCTCGTTTAGAAAAATTAACTTATAATTTTGCCAAAAAAATTCTTAGTTTCTTACGGTTAAGGGTTTTGCGTTAAGCTAGGTCATTATGGATAACCATTTAACAGATAAGACTCGTGAAAAAATTTTACAATTGCTTAAAATTAACGGAGAAATGCCTGTATCATCTTTAAGCGAAGAGCTTAATGTGTCAGGTGTTAACATTCGTGGTCATCTAAGTCGTATGGAGCGTGATGGACTTATATCTATGCGCTGTGAAAAATCTCAGGAGCGTGGCCGACCTTCATCTTTATATAAGCTAACAGACAAGGGACAAGCAAATTTTCCCTCTGCTTATAATCAATTAGCTAGCGATGTACTTAAACAAGTAAAGCAAATGTTTGGAATGCAAGCGATTAGTTCTATTTTTGCAGGTAGAGCACAAGAGTTTCTTCAACAACTACAAGAAAAATTTAAGAGTAGCCCTTTAGAAATCACCAAAATTAGTGAACTAGCTGAACTCTTGCGTAAAATGGGCTACTTAGTAGATGTTAACGCTAGTGGTAATAATGAATATATGCTTACTATAAGACATTGTCCTATTTCCCAAGTAGCAGCCGATTTTCCAGAAGTTTGTGCTGCCGAACTTAATATGCAGCGTCAAGCACTTAATGCACAAGTTTCCCTCAGACGAACTATTCCTCAAGGTAGTAATAGTTGTCATTATCACATCGTTTTCTACCATAAATAGTTATTTTAACCTAGCAATTACGCTAAATTGCTAAAGCTGAAGTTATTTAACTGTTAACTGAAAAGTTTTCTTTGTATGTGTAGGATTGAATAACAATTGCTAATATTAGTTTGCTTGTATTTATAGATAAAACCCGTAGTTATAAATAGTTATAACCAGTTATAACCAGTTATTAGTCACTCTAAACACTCTTATAAAAAATAGGCAATGGTAGACAACGCAAAAACTAGAGACTTAATTGGTCAAGTTATTGATAATAAATACGAATTAATCTCTCCGCTTGGCGAAGGCGGCATGGCCGTAGTCTACAATGCACGTCGCTTACGTATTAACGATGAGGTAGCCGTTAAAATCCTTCATCCAGAAACAACCCTAGATGCTGTTAGTCAAATACGTTTTGAACGTGAAGCCCAGGCAGCAGCCCGAATTAAACACCCTAATATTGTTACTATTCATGACTTTGGTGCTAGCAATGGCCTAACCTATCTAGTAATGGAGTTACTCCAAGGCCCAACACTAGGAGAAGAACTAGCCCGTCATAATGGTCTAACCCTAGAAAGAACCCTAAGTATATTACTACCTGTTTGCCAAGCAATAGGAGTAGCACACCAAGAAGGTATTATTCATCGTGACTTAAAGCCTTCTAACATTTTGTTACATAAACTCAAAGATGGGACAGAACTAGTTAAAGTAGTAGATTTTGGTATTGTTAAAGTTCGTAGTAGTGAAGCATTAACCCAGGTTAACAATATCTTAGGTACTCCACATTATATGTCGCCAGAACAATGTTATAGCAGAGAATTAGACGCTAGGTCAGATATTTATTCTTTAGCAATAATTGGTTATGAAATGTTAACTGGTCAACTGCCTTTTGATGAACCATCTATTATTGAAATCCTCCAAGCACAAGTAGAAAAGGCTCCTCCTGCACTGCGTCAATATCGACCAGATATTCCTATTAATCTAGAAGCTGCTATTTTACGTGCTCTAAGCAAAAAAGCTGAACACAGACCTTCCTCTGCTCATCAATTTGCTCAAGAATTGCTCTCTGGTGCTGGGTTAAACCCTCAGTCAAGCACTTCTAGTGGCACAACACATATAAAAACTAAGCCAACAAGTACAGAAAACCTCTCACCTATTGTTACTTCTGCAAATCGTAACGTCTTAAACACCTATGTAAAACCTGACACTATTAGCCGCCGTTTACCTAAGCCTATACCAGATTTTAATAATTTTATTGGCAGAAAGCGTGAACTAGAAAGGTTAATGACAGAATATCAGTTGTTAACTAGTGGTAAAGCTCGCCCTGTAATAATATTGGGTGAAAAAGGTTTTGGCATCTCTAGTTTAGGTGAAGAATTTAATAAATGGTTAAAAACACAAAATATTCCTGCTTTATTAACCAAATTTTATGAACCAACCAGCCGTGTTCACTTACCATTTCAACCTTGGTTAGACTTATTAAGACGCTCTCTTGGTATTCGCAGACAAGCTTTAGCTCAAGACTCAGACCTAATAGATATTACTTTTGAACGTCTTGGACTTACTCTACCCAATTGCATGTTTGAAAGCCGTAGCTTAGATGAAGCAGAAAAATGGTCAGTTTTTGAAGTAATTGAAGCGATTATTACTCGTACACTAAACGAGCATCAGGATCATCTAGGAATATTAATTTTTGATAACCTAGAATATGCCAATGTCAGTTTAGAACTCCTATCCTACCTAATCCGCAACTTGCGTACTCGAACACTGTTTGTACTCTTAGCAAACGCTGAAAAAGTAACTCAAAAAGGCCATCCTTGCCAAGAATGGTTGGCAACACTCTCTCGTTCTGGAAGCTATGAAACCATTCGCCTACAACCACTCAATCATAATGACCTACGTATTATGCTAGACGGTATTTTTGGGCGACTGGAAATAGTAGAACGTGATATTGAACGTATCTGGGAAGTTTCTCTTGGTAATCCTTACTATATAGTAGAAATTATTCGTTATTTACTTAATGAGGGTAAAATAACATTACAAAATGGTTGGGTATGTGAAAATATTGACGAATTTATTCTACCTGAAAGCCTCCAACAGCTAGCAGAAATAAAATTAGCTCAAATTGATGAACCAATTATTGAACTACTCAGACAAGCAGCATTAATTGGACATGAGTTTTCTTTTGATATATTAGAAAAAGTTACTGGCCTAAATGAAGAGGAGCTAGTTGATAGCCTAGAAAAAGCTGTTAAAACCAGAATATTGCAAGAAAGTGACAAACGAGAAGAAGTTTATCATTTTCCTGATCCTGCAATTCAATTTGTACTTTATGAAGCTATTCCTAGACGACGAAAGCGTAAACTACACCTCCAAGTTGCTCAAGTAATTGAAACAATAGTAAAAAATAACCAGCAAAAATTATTGCGCTATAGTGCTTCACTCCTACACCATTTTTATGAAGCTGGGGAAATAGAAAAAACTTTCTACTATGGTCGTGCTGCGGCTGAAGCAGCTTTTTCACGCTTAGATATTCCTGAAGCAGAAAAATACTACCTTTGGGCATTAAGTGCTGCCAAAGAAATGCAGGAAGAAGGACGCTCGCCTAATACTACAGAACAAGCAGAATTATACCTAGGCTCAGCACGAATTGCTTTGCATCTAGGACAAATAGAAAAAGCACAAGAAGCTTTGGCAAGGTCACAAACCCTAGCTGAAGCAGAACAAAACGAAGCAATAATTTGTCGTACACAACTTATTAAAAGTCAAATAGAATATTCTTGCAGCAATTTTACCCTAGCACTAGCAGCAGCAGCCGCCGGTTTAACTGCGGCACAATCCATTGGGGACAATAAAACAGAAAGTCGTTTACTTTTGATTTTATCTCAAATCTTTACTGCACTAGGACAAACACAAGAAACCCTTGATTCTCTTAATTCTAACCTAGTTATTGCACGACAAAATAAAGATTATCTAACAGAAAGCCAAATATTATCTCTCTTAGGTAGCACTTTTGGGTTAGTAGGTGATTTCAAAAAAGGATTTTTCTTTATAGAAGAAGGATTAAAAATAGCTCGTAACAACAAAGACCGCCTTGGTGAATTAAAAGCCCTTGAGCGTTTAGGAAAACTCTATGGGCAAACAATGCAATTAGAATTAGCTTTAGAAGCCTATGATTGCGGGCTAGCACTAGCTCGTAGCTTGGAAACAAAACTAGAAGAAGGTATGTTTGAAAATGGGCGTGGTGATATTTATCGCCAACTGAGCGAAATAGAATTAGCCCGCGATTGTTATCAAGAATTGTTTTCTATTGCTCACTCAGTAAACAACCTTAGTGGTAAAGCATTGGCTAATCATAATTTAGCGTTGGTAACTTTAGAGCTAGGGGTTTACTCTGATGCTGTGAGTAAACTTAAATTGGCATTAGACCAACATACTAAATTAGGCCAACTTCGCTTAGTGGCAGAAGCCTATTGTGCTTTAGGCTATGCTTATGAGCAGCTAGGACAAGTGGAACCAGCCCAAGCAGCCTATCAATCAGCCATTGATTACTGTCAACGCATTATTTACCCTACTTACGAGTGGCAAGCACATTATGGACTAGCAAATATTTTTTGGATGTTTGGCCAAAGCAATGAAGCCTTAACCGAATTAGTTACAGCCCAAGAAATTATTAATCATCTCTGTGAAACTCTACCAGACAATGCTAATAAAGAAGAGTTTATGAGAGATAAACTAAAGGTTTCTTCTCTAATGGAAGATATTAAACAAAGCCTTGAGACACAGTGATATAAAACTATAAGGTAACAAGCAAGCCAGATGCTAACAGATATAGACCTAGAAAATGGGATTAGCCTTAAACCTTGTCTCTCAGACTTAGGGCTAGAATATCCTGTTTATCAAGCTAAGCTTGGTTATCAACATTCTTTTGAGTTAGATGAACGTAAAATTAAAATCCCTGTTGAGATTATTGGATTTAATGCTAAGCCTAATGGGTGGAGTGTTTTAGAGCTAGTAGAAGCTCCTGACTTGCTAATTACTGCTAATGGAGACCTTTTAGCTGTACGTAGGACAAACAAAGTACGAAGCGGTCAAATCGCAATTATTAAACACAAAGATCATATTTTAATTAAACGAGTCTTTATTATTGGCCAAGGATTAGCACTTAGAGCATTAGACTCAAAGCCTGACCTGCTAGTTTTACCCTCTGCGTTAGATATTCGAGGAACAATCGAGGGCTTAGCAATTGAAAAGTTTTGGTACAAAATAACTACTAGTGAGAAGCTCCCTGACCACTAGAAACCAAAGAAAAATTAGGATTATACTTACGTCGCCAAATAAACCCATCTAAGACATAATGCGTAATCTGTGGTAGGGCAAGTAATGGTACTAGAATAAATTTAATGTCTAGCTCCCAAGGCTCGCCAAAAAACCAACTACGATCATGCCAAACACCACGATCCCAAAATAGTTCCTCAACATAAGCTAATGCCCAAAGTAGTAATAAAAAATTCACTGGCCCATGAGCAAATAATCTATACACCCCTTTTCCTTTGTATTGTTCAAATCGCTGATGACTATACCAATATACCAATGCCAAATAAGGCACGCCATGAATAATTACGTTTGTGACAGTAAATGCATAATCTGAGTTATAAGCTACTATACCTATATACCAACACAAGGCAGTAGTAATTAGCACAATATCCTTACCAGGATTCCAATAATTCTTAATTAATCCATAATAAAGAGTTTTAGCTAGATAGGCTGTTAGAGAAATATAATAAATTGGTGCTGCAATGCTATAAATAAGTTGTGGTATAGCAATAAAGTCCCCTGTTAAAAACCACCAAAACCGCCTAGGTAGATGTGTATGCCAATAAATTAATGGATAAATCGTAGCAGAATAAATGGCTAGAGTATCAATACACCAGCCTAACCTGTCACGTTCTGCAAGTTTAGCGCGATAGAGCACTACCCAGCCATATTGTTGACGTACAAAATGAAAAACTGCTAAATAAGCAATGCTACGCCAAAAAGTTTGCTCACCTTGCCAATAAAGCAAAACTCCAATGATTAAAGCTATTGTAGGGGCTAAAACATAAAGCCACGGTCGACGTTTTAGTTCTTCGTTATCTAAATAAACTCGAAACCCTGTAGAGTAAACATGCGCAACATCAATTAGTAAAACGGCTGGAATCCAAGCCCAATCAGGAGTATCACCTTTTAAGAGTCCAAGTTTTGCACCAATAAAAAGCATAAGCAGAGAAACTAGCGCACTACCTAAAAACACCCCTAAGTCTACTTTAGGAGAAAATAGCCACCATTCTTGTTTTGCTACATTGGTACTCATAAATTTATTTCTTAGTAAAACAAAGAGGGCGAACAGTTCGCCCTTACCTTTACTACCTTTAATCTATTAAAAACTATTATCTTTCCGCAGCTAGTCCCCAAACTGTAGGAGAACGCCAGAGAGAAGAAAGCAACATTTCTCGCATTAAAAAGAATTCTCTAGGTAATCTATCATAAAGTGTTTCAAAGAGTTCTTGGTGTGAAAGGACTTCTTTTTTCCAAACTTCACGGTTAATAGACATTAGTTCATTAAAATCTTCAGGAGTAAAATCTAACCCTTTCCAGTCTAAATCCTCATAACGAGGCATCCATCCAAGGGGACTTTCTGTAGCATAAGCCCTACCATGTACACGATCTACAATCCATTTTAATACTCTCATATTTTCACCAAAGCCAGGCCACATAAAGTTACCGTCTTTGTCTTTTCTAAACCAATTAACACAGAAAATACGCGGTGGGTTATGAATTTCTCGTCCTATTTTTAGCCAGTGATTAAAATAATCACCCATGTGATAACCACAGAAAGGTAACATTGCCATAGGATCACGTCTTACTTGTCCTAGTTGGCCAGCAGCAGCAGCAGTAGTCTCTGAACCTATTGTAGCAGCTAGATAAACACCAAAATTCCAATTTACTGCTTGATATACTAGTGGAACAGTACTAGCACGTCTGCCCCCAAAAATAAATGCACTAATAGGTACACCCTTAGGGTTTTCCCAATCAGGATCAATTGATGGACATTGATAAGCAGGTGCAGTAAACCGAGCATTAGGATGGGCTGCTTTACGTCCACAACCAGGAGTCCAAGCTTTTCCTTGCCAATCAGTAAGTTCTGCTGGTTCTTCGTCTGTCATTCCTTCCCACCATACATCACCATCAGCAGTTAAGGCTACATTAGTAAAAATGCTATTCTGTCTAATTGAGTCCATTGCATTAGGGTTTGATTTGTAAGAAGTACCAGGTGCAACTCCAAAATAGCCTGCTTCAGGATTAATTGCATAAAGCCTTCCATCCTCTGATGGTTTAATCCAAGCAATATCATCCCCAATAGTGGTAACTTTATAGCCTTCAAAAGACTTTGGTGGAATTAACATAGCGAAATTGGTTTTACCACAAGCACTTGGGAAGGCTGCGCCAACATAGGTTTTTTCTCCTTGAGGATTCTCTACCCCAAGAATCAACATATGCTCAGCCATCCAACCTTGATCACGTCCCATTGCTGAAGCAATACGAAGGGCAAAGCATTTTTTCCCTAACAAAGCGTTGCCACCATAACCACTACCAAAAGACCAAATAGAATGCTCTTCGGGAAAATGAACAATATATTTATTATCTTTATTACAAGGCCAAGAAACATCTTTTTGACCATCTACAAGTGGCATTCCTACAGAATGAAGACAAGGAACAAAATCACCATCACCTAATACTTCTAAGGCTTTGCGCCCCATTCTAGTCATTATGCGCATATTTACAGCAACATAGGGAGAATCTGTAATTTCTATGCCAATATGTGAAATAGCAGACCCAAGGGGACCCATACTAAATGGAACTATATACATAGTACGACCTCGCATAGACCCATCAAAAAGCCCTAAAAGAGTTGTTTTCATTTCTTTTGGGTCAATCCAATTATTGGTTGGGCCTGCGTCTTCTCTACGTAAACTACAAATAAAAGTCCTATCTTCTACACGTGCAACATCACTAGGATCAGATAATGCAAGAAAGCTGTTTGGACGCTTTTCTGGGTTTAGTCGTCGAAACATTTCATTTTCTACCATAAGATCACAAAACTTGTTGTACTCTTCCTCTGAACCATCACACCAATAAACACTATCTGGTTTACAAAGATCAATGGCTTCACGTACCCAAGCAATTAATTTTTGATTTTTTACATAATCAGGGACTGAAAGCGAAGCAGATTTTGCGCTACTCATAAATAAAATAAACTCCTTTCATGCCTTAGAAAACAGATAAAATTAATAGATTCAATAATATTCTTGAAAATGTGTTGGTATTTTATTGTGGTGCTTCAAGTTAGGTCAATGAAAACAAGTGGTAGAAACATTAATTAATAAAATGCCGAATTAAAATTACTTAGCTAAATTTAGGGACAAGGTTAGAATTCTGGTTTGGTTGGTTCTACGGTAAAACGGCTGCTATATACGCTATCATAGTATTCTCGATAGCTACTAGAGCGTGTATCAGCTAGCCATTCAATATTTCTTAAATACCAGTCTATTGTTCGGCGCAGTCCTTCTTCAAAATCTATTTGAGAACGCCAAGCAAGTTCTCTTTCTATTTTTCCTGAATCAACCCCATAACGCCTATCATGCCCTAATCGGTCACTAATAAAAGTAATTAATTTTTCTGGTCTATCTAAAAGCTTTAATATGCGCTTGATTATCTCTAAATTAGTTTTTTCTGAATGTGCCCCAACATTATAAATTTGTCCTGGCTTTCCTTTAAGTAAAATTTGATAAATAGCACGACATGCGTCTTCAACATAAACCCAATCACGAATATGTAACCCATCTCCATAAACAGGTAGTGGTTTAAATTCTAAGGTATTAGCAATAACTAAAGGGATTAGTTTTTCTGGGAACTGATATGGGCCATAACAACTTGAAAGCCTTGCTATAGTTGCAGGAAATTGATGTATATTATAAGAAACAAACACCAAATGTTCTGCCGCAGCTTTACTAGCGGCATAAGGATTATTAGGTGAAACTGGAGAATTCTCTCTCAGGTAAATTCCTGGAAGTAGACTGCCACCAACTTGATCGCTAGAAATATAAATAAAGCGAGATACTTTTGCTTCTCTGGCAAAATCTAAAAGTAGCTGTGTGCCAAATATATTTGTTACTACAAAAGGGGCTGCATCCTGAATACTACGGTCAACATGTGATTCTGCGGCAAAGTGAACAACTGCATCTACCCCTACTATTGCTGGCTCAACATGGTCAGGCTGACAAATATCTCCTACATAAAAACGATAGTTTGGGTTATCTGATAGATCTAATAAATTTTCTGCATTACCAGCATAAGTAAGTTTATCTAGGTTGATGATTTCATGTTCAGGATGATTTAAAAGTATCATCCTAATAAAATTAGTCCCAATAAAACCTGCCCCACCTGTAACCAAAATTTTCATGTGTAAAAATCCATCTTAAAATTTAATATATTAATATATTATTAGTTTGGTTATAATAGCGAGTCTTTTAACTGGAAAACTCTATTTTGACATATTGTTAAAATAGACCAAACCAAAATTAGTAGTTATTTAATTAAAGTTTTTAATTTGGTTTAATTTGGTTTAATTTGATTAAAACAATAACATTTTTACTTAATACATCTTTTTCCATTAACAGTTCATCCCAATGATACTATGATTACTAACTTAAAGAAAACATTATTACTTACAATTATGCTAATTGTTATTTTTATTTGCCAATTAGTATATGGGCAAACAACTAACAATATTGATTTAAGCTTTAAGTCTCTTAATGGTGAGACTCTAAACCTTAGTCAATTTCGAGGTCAAGTACTAGTGATTTCATTTAGTGCCAAAGGTATACCTCTAGCACAAACAGAACTACCTCAATTAGAACGCCTAGCAACTAAATTTGCTGGCCAAGATGTTAAAGTAATCTGGATAAGTACTAATAGTCTTAAACCCAAAGCCAATAGCTTTGCATCAACAGCAGAATTGCAAAACATTGCTAATCAATATTCTCACCTAATAATTCTGCGTGACCTAGAAGGGACAGTTTTTCAACAAACAGGCAGTGACACTCTACCAACTATTTTTATTTTAGACAAAAGTGGCCGTAGCGTAGGGCGAGCACGAGTAGGTATAGACCCTCAAGCTAATCTTGCTAATGACCTTTCTCCCATCATTACACAAACCCTTTCTCGTAATTAATACTTTGGGAACAAAATATTTCTTTCTGGAGTCAAAAAACTAACCATTTTGATCAATCTAGGAGGAAAACTTATGTCTAATGATGCAAAAACCATGGCACCTAATATTAATGTAACCCCGCTAATAGATGTATTACTAGTGCTATTAATTATTTTTATGGTGGTAACCCCTATTGAACAACGAAAGTTTGACACTAAAATACCAGAAAAACCCGATTCTATTCAGGAAAATTTAGTACCTCCGCCAATGTTGCTAGTAGTAAATATAGACAAAGACCTACAGCTAAGCCTTAACTCTCAACCAATGAGCTTACTGGATTTATCTAGTAACCTAGAACAAATTCTTTCCAAACGTTCTTTTGATCAACGCACATTATTTATTAAAGCACCTAAAAATATCCACTATGAGTTTGTCGCTAATGTTATTGACAAAATTAAAGGTGCTGGGGCTTCTCCTATTGGCCTTCAAATAGATTATCTAGAGTAATTTTCCTGCTTCTAACGGATTTTGTGTTTTTAAAGATTTTAGTTCTAAACCGAATTTTATAAGCTTGCTAACTTGTTGAAAAATAAGGCCAAGTTTTTTGAAAAACTTCCCAAAATCTTTAAAAACACAAAAAACACAAAATCCGTTAGAACGAGAAAAATATTCCTCACTACTACCGTGAAAATTTCCCCATTTTTCTTCTATTTCTGACTAAAAGCGTAATAAATCCCACAAAAACCTTTTGGCATAGCTATTGCGCTAGCGTGTTTTGTAATCGTAATTAACTTAATAGGATTATTTTTTAAACAAATGAAATCCCGCATCCTTGCAATTATAGCTAGTATCTTTATAGGCATTGCTATTGGTATTAGCATTTACACTTTTATTTATGCTAAAGGGTACTCATACTTACTCAATGACCCAAGTGCTTGTGCTAATTGTCATGTGATGAATGAGCAGTACGATGGATGGGTTAAATCTAGTCATCGTGCAGTAGCAACTTGTAATGATTGCCATACTCCAGCAGGTTTTGTAGGAAAATATTGGTCAAAAGCTTCTAATGGGTTTTGGCATTCTTTTGCTTTTACCTCTGGAGAGTTTCATGAACCAATTCAAATAAAACCTCATAATCGTAAAATTACCGAGCAAGCTTGTCTAAAATGTCACCAAGACGTAGTTGATGCCATTGAAGGAACATATCAAGACAGCCCAATTTCTTGTTTAAACTGTCATAGATCTGTTGGGCATATGCATTAAAATTTTTAATCCTTATTTTTTTAGGAGAAGGTAAATGTCTGAAAATACTACAAGTTCATTCCTAACCAAACGCCGTAAGCTTTATTTGTTAGTCATAGTTGCAGCTATTATAGCGATTGGCAGTACTGCGTTACTTATCAATATCTTAGAACATAAACAAGAAGCTAAAAACCCTTTTTATCGTGTTACAGAACTCAGTGATGATATTGATGATCCAGCAGTTTGGGGAAAAAACTTTCCATTACAATATGATGGGTACAAGCGTACAGTTGACCAAGTAAGAACTCGTTTTGGTGGTAGCGAAGCAATCCCTCATACACCTACACAAGTTGACCCTCGTTCAATTGTTGCTCAATCAAAACTAGAAGAAGACCCTAGATTAAAAACCATCTGGGCAGGATATGCTTTTTCTAAAGATTTTCGTGAAGAACGCGGCCATGCTTATATGTTGGAAGACCAAACTTACACAGAAAGACAAATTGTAGTTAAACAACCTGGAACCTGTTTAAACTGTCATGCATCGGCCTATACCCTTTATAAAAAACTAGGGAATGGTGATATTACCAAAGGGTTTGAACAGCTTAACCAGATGACATTTGTTGAAGGTCGTAAACAAGTAAACCACCCTGTAGCCTGTATTGATTGCCACTCTCCTGACACAATGCAGTTACGTATCACTCGCCCTGCTTTTATTGAAGGAATGCGTGCCTGGAAATTGGCTCAAGGAACAAAGGATTATGATGTAAATAAAATGGCAACTCGCCAAGAAATGCGTTCTTTTGTTTGTGGCCAATGTCATGTTGAATACTACTTTCAAGGCCCAGAAAAAAGGCTTACCTACCCTTGGGCAAAAGGGATAAAAGTAGATGACATTATGGCCTACTATGATGAGGCAAAGTTTAAGGATTGGTCGCATGCTGAAACTGGAGCACCAACATTAAAAGCCCAACATCCTGAATTTGAAATGTGGAATCAAGGTATTCATGCACGTTCAGGCGTTTCTTGTGCTGATTGTCATATGCCCTACAAACGCGAAGGAGCAATGAAGGTTAGTGAACACCATGTGCGTAGTCCATTATTAAGTATTAACCTATCTTGTCAAACCTGTCACAAATGGCCTGAAGCAGAACTAAAAGAGCGTGTAGAGCTAATCCAAGAGCGCACTTATTTTATGAGAAACTTAGCTATGGATGCTTTAATAGATTTAATTAATGATATTAAAGCTGCTAAAGATGCAGGTAAAACTGACGAAGAATTAACTAGTGCTAGAGATTTCCAACGTAAAGCCCAATTTCGTTTAGACTTTGTAGAAGCAGAAAACTCTACAGGTTTTCATGCTCCACAAGAAGCAGCTAGAATTTTAGCTGAGTCAATAGACCTTTCTCGTAGAGGTCAAAACGCTATACATATGCTAAATAAATAGCTAAAAATATTGGCAAAATATTGGCAAAATATTTAACAAAAAAATAAGAGGCAGATATTTTACCTGCCTCTTAAAATTTCCTACTTGAATCTCACTTAATTTTACTTAATTGATAATGGGATTTCTCCATAAGGAAAGATTAAATCTTTACCTTCTGCTGGATTTACTCGGTTAGGCGTTTCATAGGCTTTTTTGCCACCATCATTTTTACCATCAACACCAGCAAACCAAATTACAGGATTACCATTATCTAAACGATAACCAGGTGCTTTACTAGTAGCAAGATCTACTGGCATTGGCAATTTTGCTGCTGTCATAGCTACTTCTAAAGTAGCAGGGAAATCGCCATTTATTTTTTATAAGCAGAACAAGCAGCAAAACTAGTTAATGTTGCTCCTAATGTTCGATCAAGAT
>JAHFUF010000293.1 GCA_023265235.1 Blastocatellia bacterium | reverse complement strand
TTTTAGCTTTTTTTAAGCTTAAGGTTTTATAGTTAATTAAGGAGGGAAGGAAATGAAGAAAATTTTTTTACCTAAAGTAAAGATTTCTTATAGGGTTTGGACTGTAATCACAAATGAGGTAGCAAAATGGGCTAAGATAGGTAAAGAAAGCCATCAATCACCTTTAGAGTGTGTTTTTTATCCAATTACAACAATAAGCTTAAACAAAAAACGCGCGCTTACTCCTTTTGATACCATTAACTTAAGAGATATTAAGCAATTTACCATTGGAGATGTTTTTATTCCTCCAGAACAATATACAAATTATTCTTCTTATGCAGCAAGTTTTTCTGCTCCAATTGGGCAAGAACAAGAAATGCAAGAGGTTTTTGCTCAAGGTATTGAAACAAAGCTTAAACAAAACCCGCAGTTTTATTTTTTAGGCCCTGGACACTCACATCCTTTTTCAGTAGGAACTACTAGCCCATCTTCAACAGATATTAATCATCATATGTTGCCTTATCGAAACAAAAATGAGGAATTATTAGGCTTTGAGTTTAGCCTAGCAGTAATTGTTACTCAACATCCAAAACCTATAGCTTTTGATGAACGCTATAAATGGCAAGCTTGTGTTTTTGCTTTGGATAACTATGACCAAATACAAGACTTAGGTGTAGCAGAAACAGACGGTTCTAATGATTTATTACAGCCATTTTATTATTCTCATGATGGAAATACTTGGGAAACATTACAAAAAGCCTTTTTAGGCGAAAAACTAATTGAGCATCAGCGTTGGCCTGGAGGCTGGACATCGTTTCTTATTCGTGAAAATGAAAAAAAAGCTACATTGGTGATGTTACCGCCACGCTTTCCTACTCAAACGCCAGTCAAACAGACTATTTCCCTAATAACAAAACAAGCTGGAGAGTCAGAGTTTTGGGATTGTGGACGAGGTTATAAAAATTATTGCTTAGGAGAAATAAACAGTGCTCACTACCTTAAACAAGCCTAGTAGAAACGATTCAGAGCTTTTTGCTCGCATTAAACCAATAGTTGGAGATGGGTTACTAGAAAAACATGTTGTAGTTGTTGGAGAATATCAAGCTTTACTCCTAGAATACCTGGTTTCTTGTGGCCTTACTCATTTTGATCACTATTGTGTTGATGGCGAAGATAGCTCATCTTTTATAAAAACTCTGGCAACAATTTCTGAACGGTTACAAGTGGAAATTCAAGCCCAGGTTTTACCAAACAAATCAGAAAAAATTAAAGAAAACACTGGTCTGATAATCGGTGGTGGAAGTTATCAAGCGTATCAATTGACCAAAGAGTTAGTCAAAGAAAGTGGTAAGCCAGGGCTTTTTTATTGCATAATGGCTAATGGTAGTGGGCTAATAGCTTTTTTATTACCAGATAGGTTAATTAAGCTTCCTAGATGGTTATTTGCTACTTTACCAAATACAAATAACAATTTGTTTAGTGAGTTACACTTAATCAACACAGTTGCTAACTATGCCAAAGGCTTATTATTAAAGGGAACAAAGTATGCTCGTTTAGATATTGAGTCAGTAGTAAAGGCTAATCAATTATTAATTGTAGGACATCCTAGTTGGCCTTGGGTTGTTAAACCAATTCAGTTAGAGGAGCTTATTGCTTTAGCAAATACTTTTTCTGGTAGTTCACAAATTAATCAAAATAGTCTAACTCTAGCAGGGAAAACCTGTTTGGTTATTGGGTTAGGCAGTTTGGGAAGCGTGGTCGCAGAAACATTAACCAGCCTAGGCGCGAGCTTGGTTTTAATAGATGGAGAAAAAGTTGATGTCGCTAACCCAATTCGCCAAATTTACCAAGTTGACCAAGTGGGACAAGCAAAAGCAAGTGCTTGTGCTGAACTAGTGGCTAAGAAATCAAATAGCAAAGAAACCTCACAAAGGTTTTTTGCTTATCAATTTGCTATTTCTCCAGAAGAGGAAAGTCTTTTACAGCTAGAAAATATACTTATAGAGCATAAAATAGATGTAGCTGTAGTTGCGACAGGGACAGGCAATGACCGGATAATTTCTCAAGCCTTGGTAAGCAAAAACATACCACATGTTGTAGTAAGTTGTTATGAGCGAGCTAGGTTTTTTGAAGCAATCATTGTTGATGGCAAAGGTGGGCCTTGTTTTGGTTGTGTACGAGGGCATTTATATCTAGGAGTCGCTCCTAGTTTAACGCCTGAGCAAAGAGCGCGTTATGTTAGTTCAGAGCATGATTTAATGGCTGAGCCTGCTACTAGGGTTGAAACTGGACGGGCAGCAGATTTAGCCGCACATATTGCTTATGGTTTGTTAAATTTAGATACAACTCCGTGGCTTAGTAGAGCTTTAGCCGAAGAACAGACATTTTTTCTTGGTGGCAATGCTACTGAACTACAACCAAATGGCAAATGGGCTTATACTATTGAGCTACCAGGAGAAGTAAAACTTTTTGGTTTACAAGATATAACAGGACGTGGCGATTATATAGAATGTTGGGATTGTGGGCGTAAGTTGCTTGTTTCAGTACATTACCAGACTACTTAGTTTTTTCTTATACACTTAAAACTAGGCTTTGCACATTAGTTAGGTTTTATGAATTTTTAATGTCATCTTAATTACTTGTTTATGCCTATAGTGTTATCCTTAGTTTAACAAGGAATGCCAAAGTAAACTACTGAGGTTAATTTAATAATTAAGGAGTTTGAAAAAAATGTCACAAATCAAATATGGAATTTATAACGCTAACCTAACTGGTCGTGAAAAACAAGTATTACAACTAATTGCTGAAGGTGCTACAAGTAAGGAAATAGGAAGTAAACTAAGTATTAGTCATAAAACTGCTGAAGCGCATCGTGAAAATATCAAAAAGAAGCTAGACATTCATACACTTGCAGGACTTGTTCGTTATGCAATAGGTACAGGTTTAGTTGAAGCAATGGCAATGGCTTCTTAGGCTTAATAATGAGTAGGAATAGTAATGGGTAGTTTATCAATGGGTAGAGATAATGGACAAAGAAAGCTGTAGCAAAGCGCATTGTTCATTGTTAGCTAGTTTTAAGGATGATAAAAAACATACATTTTCGTGAAACTAGGGTAGAAAGGACACTTCAGTTACAAATCTAAAATAGCCCACGAATGCTCTAAAAAAGTTGTATCTGAAGTGCCTAAAACCCTGGAGAGCTTTCTCCTTCTAGTGATGTAGGGTTCACGCCAAAACTTTTCAAAAGATTCATTTTTCTCTAAAATTTTTCCTGATCTATCTAAGCTTGCATTGACAAGTTTGTACTAGCAAGTATCATCAAAATATTAATGTCATAGTCTTGCCTAAATAATAGTTTTTTCAGGAGAAATATTTATGTCCAACCAATCTTCCTACTTTAGGAGACTTTTTCCAAAACGCACTATTTTTATTTTAGTAACAACCTTAGCAATTACTTTTTGTTCAGTAACTACTAACTTAGCGCAGGTTGCAAGTGTTAGAGTTAATGACAAAGAAGTATCACATACCACGTTACCAGTAGTTTCTTCAGAATCAATCAGTAAACATATTAAGTATTTAGCTTCAAATGAGCTAGAAGGCCGTCGTTCTGGTACTCCAGGGTGCGAAAAAGCAGCAGATTATATTATTGCTCAATTTAAGCAATATGGTGTAAAACCTGTTAGTGGAGATGGTTTTCTGCAAGGATTTGAATTTATTGCTGGGGTTAAACAAGGTCAAAGTACTACATTAAAGGCTAAAAATAATGGCCAAGATGTAGAATTCCAACTTGCTCAAGACTTTCAACCTTATAATTTTTCTAGCAGTGGTTCAGTCAGTGGTCAAATAGTGTTAGCTGGTTATGGAATTAGTGCTCCAAGTATTAATTATGATGACTATGCCAAAATTGATGTAAAAGATAAAATCGTAATGTTACTGCCTTTTAGCCCTGAAGGTAATAACTCAAATGGAAAATTTGGAGAATACCTAGCTGCTAGGCGCAAAGCTTTAATTGCACGCGAACATGGGGCTAAAGCAGTGCTATTTATTTCTGAAGCAGATAGCTTAAAAGATTCTCGTACACGTGATGATGGTAATTATATTGACGCAGGTATTGTGGCTTTAAGAATTAGTAAGCATACCGCCAACGAGCTGCTTAAGAGTGTTGGAAAGAATGTTGATGGTTTGCAAAAATCTGGTAGTGAAGCAGGAGTTGGTGAAACAATCACACTAAATAAAGTTAACCTAGCAATTAATACGGAAGTTGTTCGTGAAATGCGAAAAACCTACAATGTGTTAGGGCTTATTGAAGGTAGTGATGAAAAGCTAAAAAAAGAAGTTATTGTTTTAGGTGCGCATTATGACCATTTAGGAATGGGTGGAGCAGAATCATTAGCAGTAGGGGTTGAAGGCATTCATCATGGTGCAGATGACAATGCTTCTGGTACAGCAGGACTCTTAGAACTCGCTAGAGTATTAGGTGAAAACCGTCAAACACTACGTCGTAGTGTGCTTTTTGCTGCTTTTTCTGGTGAAGAATTAGGCTTACTTGGTTCATCACATTATGTTAATAAGTCACCTAGCTTTCCACTTAATCAAACCGTAGCAATGCTTAATATGGATATGATTGGGCGAATGAAAAATGATAATTTAATAGTAGGTGGTATAGGGACTTCACCACAATGGAAACCTATAGTAGAAGAACTAAACAAGGCTCGTGGTTTTGTCCTTAAATTACAAGAAGATGGTTATGGGCCAAGCGATCATGCTTCGTTTTATGGTAAAGATATTCCAGTACTATTTTTCTTTACAGGGGTACATGATGATTATCACAAGCCTTCTGATACAGCAGATAGGGTTAATGTTGTTAGCGAACAAGCTGTTGTCACACTAGTCCAAGACATAGCCACAAAACTAGCTGGCCAAGAGGCTAGGATTGAGTTTACCAAGGCAAAAGTTGAAGGCGAACGCCGACAAATGAATAGTAGTTTTCGTGTTTATGTTGGTTCAGTACCAGACTATGCAGAGCAAGTTGAAGGTCTAAAACTATCAGGAGTACGTCCTGATAGCCCAGCAGAAAAAGCTGGTATAAAGGGAGGCGACATTATTGTTGGCCTAGCAGGAAAAACTATTAAGAGTGTTTATGATTACACTTATGTATTGCAAGAGCTAAAGCCTAATGAAACGGTTGAAATTATAGTTTTACGTGATGGCCAGAAAGTTTCTTTACAATTAACTCCTACAGCCAGACAATAAATTTTTACCAAGCCCACCTTAAATGGTGGGCTATAGTAAATTAAATGAAAGCAGAATATCCTCCACTCTTATCAGAAGGATTTCAAGACATTAGACTAGACCAACTTAGACCAAGATTTTTAGACTGTTTTCCTAGCTCTACTACTAGAGAAAATATTTTGAGAAAGTTTAAGAATTGGGTACAAAGGGTAAAAAAGTTAAATGTTAAATGCGAAATTTGGATAGATGGTTCATTTGCCACAGAAAAAATAGATCCACAAGATATTGATATTGTAATATTTATTAACAGCACAGATATTAGAAATTTATCTGCCACTAAAAAACTAGAATTGGAAATACTGACAAATGAGAGGTTTACAGAAGAACAAAGGAAAGAATGTTTCTGTGATAGTTATTTAGTGTTTGCTGATGATGATTTGGGTAGAAGATATTGGAAAGGCAAGTTTGGCTTAACATATAATAAGCAAAAGCCAAAAGGAATTTTTCGTATAGTTATATAGGTTTCAATATGCATGCCAGTGAAATAAGAATTAACTTAAACGCAAAAGTTAAGGAAGCAAAAGAATTACTGACACATTACCAAAAAGAATTGGATAGTGCTCCAGAAGATTTTGCTCTTAAGCTTAGGTTTAATAGTTTTAGAAGACATGTTCAAGACCTAGAAAATCAATTAGCTGCACACGAGACATTTGAGCGTGGATGGGATTTCTTAAATGAGCAAAATCTAGAAGAAGCCAAAAGGGAATTTCGTCAAGCTATAAGTTTAATGCCAAGTTATTTAGGTTTTCTAAATAACCAGCTAACCAATAATGTCTCTAAAGATAATTTGGAGCTAATAATTAGTTTTATGAAATTTCTTCTAGAAATAGATCCAAATTATGAAGTTATTAGAGAAAATTTAATAGCTGCTTATATAAAATGTGCCATAAAGAAAGCCAAAGCTGGTAACTTGCCTTATGCTATTAACTTACTTCTAATAGCTTCAACATTTGTGAATTCAAAAGAAATGGCAAAAACTGTTTCGTGGAATCTGGCGACTGCTTATACTGAAGCAGGTAAGAAGTCTACAGAAACAGGTAATCTTGAAGAAGCTTCTATTCATATGCTTACCGCGCTTTTTTATGTACGCAATGAAACTACTATCTATAACACTAAATTAGCTTTAGAAAAACTATCATTAAGCTATTTAGAAAAACATGAGTTTCACAAAGCAATTGAAACTTTTGAGCATATAGAAATGATGTTTGGGTTGGAGTCAAGATTATGCAACGATTTTGCTATAACATTGGCTTGTATTGGCCAAACCACAGAAGGAATAGCAATTCTTGAAAATTTACTACAAGACAATTCTAATTTATCGGAAGATATTTTAAGTTGTGCTAAAGACAATTTGACCATAATGCGACAACATCATAAAGCTTCTTTGGAAAGTGGTTTACGG
>JAHFUF010000292.1 GCA_023265235.1 Blastocatellia bacterium | reverse complement strand
GCTTTGTTATGAAATGTATGGAAAACCGCTAGATCGCGGTCATGGTGCCCCTTTGCGAATCCATATGCCTACCAAACTTGGTTATAAATCTAGTAAATACCTTATTTCTTTAAAAGTTAGTAATATTTTAAGTAGAGATAAGGGTTTTTGGGAAGATCAAGGCTACTCTTGGTTTGGTGGTATTTAACCTTAATATGCTAGTTGGCTGAAATGGTAAAAAAATGAAATCTTTATTCTCTGAACAAATTATTAAAATAGTTAATAAAGGCAAAACTATTCTTTATGCCTATGAACACCCATTGTTTGTAAGGCTGACCCATTGGATAAATGGTGTATCCTTGATAATACTAATAATGAGTGGTTTAGAAATATTTTCTGCTTTTCCTAGCTTTGGAGAAAAGATTCCACAGACCGATCTAGTAGCTATACCAGCAGTATTTAGGATGGGAGGATGGCTTGGTGGAGCTATTCAATGGCATTTTACCTTTATGTGGATATTTATTGCTACAGGAGTAATCTACCTTTTTTTTGGTTTTCTTACAGGATACTACAAAAAAGTATTATTCTCACGTAAAGATATAAAAGACCTATTACCAATGATTAAGCATTATTTTCTTTTCAAACCAAAACCTAAGCAAACACAATCTTATAATGCTTTGCAAAAACTTGCTTACACTTTGGTAATAGTTTTAGCAGTAACTTCTACAATAACAGGTATTTTACTCTATAAACCCGTTCAATTCAGCTTTATTGTCTATCTATGTGGTGGCTTTAAGTTAGTTCGTTTATGGCATTTTATTGCAATGTGCGGTTTTTTATTTTTTATAATAGGCCATATTGTTATGGTTATTCTACATGGATGGAGTAATTTTCTTTCAATATTTGTTGGCTGGAAACAAAACCCAGAACATATAAATCTATGAACTATTATTCATTTTACTTTTTTTATTTTTAACTACCTTTATCAAAAATTTCCCCACTTTCTCGTTCTAAAATGAGCGGAAAATGAGTCATTAAGCGCGTTTACGCTTAAAAGCTATTGCAGCAAAACTAATTAAAACTATCCCCATTACTAACAAGGCTAAAGCATCTTTCCATAAGCTTTCAAAACCAGCCCCACGTAGTAGAATACCTCTAGTAATACGAATAAAATGAGTGGTTGGTAAAAGCTCTGCTGCCCACTGAAAAGCTACTGGCATACTGTCGATTTCAAAAAAGTAACCTGATAGGTAGATAGATGGAAAGGTTTGCCCTACTACAATTTGTACTGCTTCAGAAATAGAATTAACTATTAAGGAAATCATTAACCCCATACCTAATAATGCAATTAAAAAAGGTATAGTTAAGGCTATTAGTAATAAATAGCTACCATTAATAGGTAAGTCAAAAACAAAATAGCCGACCAAAAACATTTCTGATTCTACTATTAATCCGACAGCCCCATAAGGAATAATTTTACCAATCATCATTCCTAGAGGTTGTATAGGAGTCATAAATAATTGCTCCATTGTCCCGCGTTCACGTTCGCGAACAACAGCAGTTGCAACTAAAAAAGTAATAATCAATTCCATTTCAAAAGGAACGACTCCAGGAATATTAAAAAATGGGGTTAAAGTATCTGGGTTAAATAATACTGATGGCCGCGCTTGTATTTGTGGCGAGATATTAAACTTTTTTAGTGATTCTTTTAGAGTTAAACCAACAGTAACATTGATTACTTCTGAAGTAACTGCTGCGTTTGAACCATCTACTAGCACTAGGACGTTGGCTGATTGCCCAGATAGTATCCTACGTGAATAATCTACAGGAACTTTTACCCCTACACGAGCTTTTCCTGTTATTAATGCATCATAGAGTTCTTTATCAGAATTAACTCTAGTAACAACATTAAAACTATCTGTATTAATAAAATGCTGTACTAGTTCTCTGCTTTCCTGAGTGTTAGCAACATCATAAACTACTGTTTTTACTTGTCGAATCTTGGCATTAACCCCAAAACCAATAATTAATAAGTGCGCAATTGTTATCCCTACAACAAAATAAAATGTCCAAGAATCGCGAATAATATGAATAATTTCTTTTTTGAGAACTGGCCAAACACCAAAGAAAGGGTTTCTTCTTTTATAAACTCTTTTTGTTAGTAACACTGTTTCTACCTTTAAATTAAGTACTCATAGATAAACCTATGGTCTATTATCAGATGCTCTTACAAGTAACCTAGGAAACAGCCCTAGGTGTCTGCTCTTTATTAGAGGGGTTGTGTCTTACTACCTTTTTTATTTTTATCAGGTGAAACACTTTTATCAGGTGAAACACTTTTATCAGGTGAAATACTTTTTGATAAATCTGTTTCAGCCTCTAGCCCTCTTAGCAAGCTAGTAACGCCCCTATCTGATAAATTAAGTAAAGTTTGTCTTTTATGGATTTCTTTATCAATTTGGGAAGTTAAAGCAACAAAAGCGTCTTCTAATGAGGGGTTAATTTCTCTTACTCCTGCTTTACCAAAGTTTTGTTTTACCAAATCTGAGACAAGTTTTTCTTGTTTACTAGCCTTGTTTATCAAAACATGAATTGACTGTCCAAATATTGTTGCGTCTTGTACATAGGATAGGCTTTTAATAAAAGTTAAGGCTGATGATACTTGTGAAGAAACAGGCACTAAAACTTCCATACGCATAGTGTTTTCAGGAGAGACAATTGGTAGAGCTTTAATTTCTTCAGGAGTACCATAAGCAATTAACTTAGAGTAGTAAATATAGCCAACTCTACCACAGCGTTCTGCTTCGTCCATATAATGAGTAGTAACAAAAAAAGTGATTCCTTGACCAGAAAAGCGAAACAATAGATCCCATAATTCTCGTCTAGCAACAGGGTCAATACCAGCAGTTGGTTCATCTAAAAAAACTACTGCGGGTTCATGAATCAACGCACAAATTAAAGCTAATCGCTGTTTCCATCCCCCGGATAATTTACCGGATTGACGATTTAAATAGTTTTCTACACCAACTAAAGCAATTAATTCATCCTTACGTCTTCTTAAATATTTGCCTTTTAAGCCATAGACACCAGCATAAAAATTAATATTTTCCTCTACTGTTAAATCTTCATAGAGGTTAAATTTTTGTGACATATAACCAACATTTTCTCTTACTATTTCTGCATCTTTAGCAATGTCTAAGCCTAAAATACTTCCTTTTCCTGAACTTGGTTTTACTAAACCACACAAAGTTTTAATCAAAGTAGTTTTACCTGAACCATTAGGCCCTAAAAATCCAAATACTTCACCTTTTTGAACATAAAAAGTAATAGAATTAACCGCCATAAAATCGCCATATCTAACGGTTAGCTTATCAACCAAGATAACATTTTGCTCTGCCATAATTTAAAATTTTTTGATTTAAGAAGTGTGTTTTAATTCTAATTTTTAGAAAAATTAATTTTACAGGATTATTTTTCTAAAATAACATCTGCTGACATACCTGATTTAAAAAATTGTTTTTGATCCTTGTCTAAATAAACTTTTATACCAAAAACCTGATGCTCACGCTCTTCAGCACTTTGTAAGTTTCGTGGAATAAATTCCCCTTCCTGATTAATATCTTTTACGTAACCAATAAACTTTTTATTTGGAAAAGTATCTGTTTTTACATAGGCTCTTTGGCCAACACGAACCTTACCTAGTTGGGTTTCAGGCACATAGGCACGCACCCAAAGCTGATCATCTTCTAGTAGTTTAGCTACTACAGTACTAGCTTGAATTAAATCTCCAGGTCTAATACTAATTGTTTCAATAATACTATCATTAGGTGCGGTTATTTCGCCTTCACGGATTTTAACATCTAGGTTGTTTATAGATGCTTGAATTTCTTTTAGTCGTGCTTGAGCATCAGCAATATCTTCACTACGAGCACCTGCTTTTAACAAACGCACATTAGCTTGTGCTTGATGATAATTTTCTTCTGCTGCTTGGATTTCTTCTTTTCTAGTACCTAGTTCTAATACTGTAAGTTTTTCTTTTAATACATTAACCTTTGCCTTAGCTAAATTAACTCGATTTTCTGCATCATCTTTGTCCTGTTTAGCAATGTATCCTGTTGGAAATACATCATTAAGCCGCTTATAAGTCGTTTCAGCAGTTGAGAGTTCTGATTCTACCCCAACTATTTCTGCTTTTAGTTGGGAAATTTCTTGAGGTCGAGGGCCATTACGTAACTGTTCTAGTACTGCTAGTGCTTTAGCTTCAACTGCTTGAACTTGTTCAATTTCTTCTTTTCTATTTCCATTAAGGAGTTTGTTTAGAAAAGCTTGGGCTTGCTCAGCACGAGCTTCTAGCTGAAGACGCTGTGTAAGTAGTTCATCTATATCAAAGCGAATCATTACTTGGCCAGTTTTTACCAAATCCCCTTCATTAACCAATACTTCTTTAACTCGTCCAGATACTTTAGAACCAACTTTTACTTCATTAACTTCTACAGTACCAGCAAAGATTAAATTATTTTCTTTGGACAGTTTTGTCTGTTGATAAAAATTGGTTGCTGCTATACCAGCCGCTATTAGTAATACTAAAGCAATAGTAACTGCCGCTATTCTTTTCCAAGAAATTGCTAGTACTTTAGGCAGAGTACTAACTACAACACGATTATTTCCAGATTGTTTAGCTAAATAAAGAGCTTCATCTGCTTTCTTAATAATTAGCTCAGCAGTTTTTCCAGCAGTAGGAAACTGGGCAATACCAATGCTAGTAGTAATTCGCTGGGAGCATCCTATATTAGAAAAATCTGAATTCTCTACTTCTTGTCTTATTGTTTCAGCAGTTTCAGCAGTTTCTTTAGCAGTAAACTCAGGCACCATTACTAAAAATTCATTATCTGTATAACGAGAAATCACACTAGTATTAGGGACTGGTTTAGGTAGCATTTTAGCTATTTGTCTTAATAGATCATTGCTAGTTTTTTTACCATAGCGTTTGCTTACATCTAAGAAAGAGTCCACTTCAATTTTCATTATAGAAAAGGTTAAATTATGCCGTTCTCCAAAAACAATAGCCTTATCTATTTCATTATCCATATAGTTATGGCTCCACAAATCTGTGAGAGCATCACGGGTGGCTTGCTTAAAAAGACGTTCGTGTAGGTTAATACCTAGTTCTTCTTTAATTTCAAATTTAAGAATAGAACTACCTATTTGTATTTTATCGCCATTAAACAAGGGAGTTTCGCTGTTAGTAATACGTTTTTCATTTACGTAGGAGCCATTTTTGCTATGTAGATCTGAAACTAATATGGAAAAAGTATTATCTTGTGTTTGTTTTTTGGTAATAAACAAATGCCTACGAGAAGCTTTTTCATCATCAAGTTGAATATCTGCTATATCATCATAGTCTTCGTCATCTGCTTTTCGCCCAACTACTAAATCTGATTCATCAATATTAAATGCGTAACCAAAGTCACGACCTTCTATAACTGTAAAGGTAAAATAATTTCCTGTTGATTTTTTAAGTTCGAGTTCCTTTTGAACTTCGCTTAAAGAAATAAACTGTGTCTCGCTAGTAGGTTTTTGATTTGCCATAAACTATACCAATTATTTTGGAGAGATAGTTAATTTTTATTAAATTAAGACTATAAGTAATAAAAGTAATATAAAAAATGTATTGTAGTAGGAATGAAGAATTATTATCAAGCTTAATCCAATCCTGGCTTTATTTACAAGATTGGATTAAGCTAGTTGTTCTACTTAAGAAGATAAAACTGTAAACATAAGGTGTCTACTAGAAAGATACTCTAAAACCAAATTGAAATTGGCGTGGAGCTAAAGCAGCACGACGTGTTTGTGCACTGGTAATAAAGCGTCCGTTCTCCATAGCAGGAAAATTAAAACCACCTTTACCATCAGAAGTTAGGAAACGAAAAACTTTGTTTGGATCAAAGTTTACTCGATTAAAGGCATTAAAAATCTCTATATAGCCTTGAAAATTAACACGTTCTTTGATTTTAATATCACGAGTTATTCGTAGGTCTACATTAGCAAACCCAGGTGTTAGCCCTAAATTACGACCTAAGCCAAAAGGACGATCACTAGGTAAGAAACCATCGCCATTCATATTAATATCTTCTGTTGTTACTAGGTTAAATGGTCTGCCAGAGTTAAGGTTAACAATTGTAGAAACCTTAAAGTCTTTCAGGAAAGGGTTTTTAGTATAATTTAACTCCCAAATCCCTGAAGCAACAAACCGGCTCCGTACATCTTGAATAGATAAACCTCTTTCTAGTCCTATATTTAATGGATCATTAGGTTGATCAAGAAGAGAAATATCTATATCAAAAATATTGTCAATACTTTTAGAAAAAGTGTAACTAGCAAGCAAAGCAAAGTTTTTAGAAAGACGACGATTATATGAAGCTGTGAAAGCATTATAGTAGCTATCATAAGCTGATTCATATTCAAAGATTAATCCACGAGTAGGATCAACACGACCAAAAATTAAGCTATTGGTTGGATCATTAGGAATTGGTCGTGTTACTGGATTAATATTACGCCCACCAATTATTTTTAACCCGCGTACATATACATACTCTAAAGAAATAACTGAGTTATTATCAAGGTTATAGTTAAAACCAAAGTTTAACTGTTGGGTATAATTATTACGCAAATTTTTATCAAGTGAAAATTGCAAACCC
>JAHFUF010000291.1 GCA_023265235.1 Blastocatellia bacterium | reverse complement strand
GTTTACAGTCAAACCCAGAAAAATTATCACAGCTTTTTGGCAACAAAGCCGAAACCATAATAGAGCCGTTAACTAGGGTTTGGCAAACAGGAAAACTTTCTGAAAACCTTGTTAATAATGAGCAAAACTCACAGCAACAGTACTTCGGATTACTTTCTCAAGTTTTTGCCTTAATGTCGCGTCGCTCTCCTCTACTACTAACGCTAGATGACCTAAACTGGGCTGATGAAACAGCAAGAGATTTGTTTGATTATTTAACTCGTACATTGATTAATGAAAAAGTGCTGGTTGTTGCTGCTAGCCGTCTAGTTAGCGAAGATGAAGGCTTTCGACAATGGTTAAAAACACGTCAAAGAGACTGTGAAACCTTAATACTAACACCTTTTAACCGACAGCATATTTATGAAATATTAGAGTCGATTTTTGAACAACCTCTTTTTACAGAACTCCAATTTAATACATTACTTTCTGATAGCGGAGGCAATCCTTATTTTCTTATTGAACAACTGAGGTTGTTAGTTATTGAAGGAAAAATTAAATTTGATGGTAAACAATGGGTTTGTCAGGATTTTAAGGATTTAATACCTACTAGTTTAATTGATTTAGTAGACTTAACCTTAGAACAAATGCCTGCTCTTGCGCAACAGGTCTTAAAGATTGCAGCAGTAATTGGTGAAGATTTTGAATTTAATACACTGCAAAATATTGCTGAACTAGAAGAAGAAACTACACAGGAAATAATTCAGAGTGCTATAGAAAGAGGACTGATTACTGAACTTGTAGAGTTTGAACAATACCGTTTTAGTAATGCAACTATTCGTCGTATCCTTTATGAAAAATTAAACAAGCGTCTGCGTCGCCGTACTCATAGATCTATTGCAGAATGGATGGCAAATAGTAGGCAGGAAGTTAATAAAACTCTATTTACTACAGCCTATCATTACTATGAGGCCGCAGAATGGACAATAGCTTTTCGTCAAGCTGTAAAGTCTGCTGAAACAATGGCTATAGATTCTCGCATTAATGATTTACATAAATATTTGGTTTGGGCTGAAAAAAGCCTAGTTGGTGATGAAAAACTTAGTAAATTAGAGGCTGTATTAATATCTGATAAAAACCTTCCTACATTCCTTAATCTAAATGAATTTGTTGAAGATATTAAATTACTTGCAACCTATAGATGGTTGTGTGGAGTAAGCCTAGTCTATCGTAATCGTGGTCTAGCTGCTGAAACTCAACTCCAACAAGCTTTGAAACTAGCACAGTTTTGCAATGATAAATATTTATTAGGAGAGGTTTACTTAATCCTAGCAATGGTAAGAGCTAATAGTGGGATTAAAACAGAAGCAATAGATTTTTATAAACGTGCTTTAGATGTTTATCGTCAAGTAGGCTACTTACTTGGACAAGGACAAACGCTCCGACAAATGAGCACACTCTATGAACTACGTGGGGATTATAGCTTAGCTCTAGATTCAGCAAGAGCAGCAGTTGACATTGCACGCACGTCTGATAATCAAAAACTAGAAAGCTTTGCTCTTTCTAGTGAAGCTTGGATTTTATGTAAGCTAAATCGTTTTGAAGAATCTGCTTTAGTTGCTAAAAAGGCTTTAACACTAGCAAGACAAAGTGACGACCCAGCAACAAGATGCTCTTGTTATAACACAATTGCTCAAATTTATTTACAACAAGGATTATGTGAAGAAGCAATAGAGCCTCAAAAAGAATCGCTACGCTTAGCAAGGAATTTAGGAAATCGTCGTTTTGAGTCTATTGTTTGTGATAATTTAGGAAAACTTTATTTTCGTGTTGGTAAATATTTAGAAGCAGAAAAATATTTCTTAAAAGTATTAAAACTAGTAGAAGCTAGTGGCAATCAATACTTTGAACAAACTACTTTGCAAAACCTAGCTAAGGTTTATCTTAAGTTAGAAAAAAACTCTCAAGCTCGCGCCTATTTAACTAGGGCAGAGGGTTTAATATCTATTGTTGATTTACTTGAAGCTCAGTGTGAATTTCGCTCTACATTATCAGAGCTTTTACTCTCAGAAGGAAAATTCCGTGAAGCTATTATTGAGGCTGACCAGGCTATTACACAATCACGTATTATGGGTAGTCTAGAACACGAATGGCTCCCTTGGTTAATTAAAGCCCGCGCTCTAATGGCAGTAGATAGAATGCGTCCTGCCAGTGATGCTTTATCAAAGACAGTTGCAATAATTCAAACTGTTTCTACACAAATTTCTGATCAAGTTGTAAAAGAAAAATATTTGGCCTATCCTGAACGGCAACTTGCTCTTGAATTGTACGATAAAGCTAATTTTCAAAACAAATAAAGTTTAATACAAGTTTAATACAAGGAATAAATTTATGAATGAATGCAATCTAGCACAAAAAGATTGTGTCCCTTGTCGTGGAGGAATGTCTCCATTAAAAGTCGATGAAATCACTAAACTATTGACTGAGTTAGGAGATAATTGGGAAGCTATTAATGAACATCACTTAAAAAAAGGGTTTAAGTTTCCTGATTTTCGTACAGCACTAGATTTTACTAATAAAGTAGCAGAAATAGCCGAAAAACAAGACCATCACCCAGATATTTACCTGTCCTGGGGAAAAGTGGAAATTACAATTTGGACACATAAAATCAATGGTTTAACAGAAAGCGACTTTATCTTAGCTGCAAAAATTTCCGAGCTAAATAGGGCGAACACATAGATTCGTATATCTAAGAGAGGGCGAACACATAGGTTCGCCCCTACATTAATTAATTTAAGCACTAGCAATTAAGTTTCTTAGTACATAAGGTAAAATACCGCCATGCTGATAGTACTCAACTTCAATTCCGGTATCAATGCGTAAGGTTAGTGGGACTTCTTCAGTCTCACCATTAGCACGATGAATAATTAGTGTGACATCCTGTTGTGGTTTAGGCATTGGTTCTAACCCAAGTAGGTCAAAAGTCTCTGTGCCATCAAGCTTTAAGCTTTGTGCAGTAGTGCCTTCCTTAAATTGACAAGGGAGTACGCCCATTCCTACAAGGTTACTACGGTGAATGCGCTCAAAGCTTTGTGCTACTACAACATTAATTCCTTGGAGTTTTGTACCTTTAGCCGCCCAATCACGAGAACTTCCTGTTCCATATTCTTGACCAGCAAAAACAATTAGTGGAATGTTACTAGTTTGATATTTTATTGCTGCGTCATAAATACTTAGCTGTTCACCATCAGGCTGATAAACAGTTACACCACCTTCTACACCTGGAACCATCAGGTTTTTAATTCGCACATTAGCAAATGTACCGCGTACCATAACTCTGTCATTACCACGACGTGAACCATAGCTGTTAAAGTCCGCTACCTCAACGCCTTTTTCTTGTAGGTAAACACCTGCCGGGGAAGTCTTCTTAATCGATCCTGCTGGGCTAATATGGTCAGTTGTTACTGAATCACCAAAGATTGCCAGTGGTCTAGCACCTTTAATATCAGCATATTTTCCTGCTGATAGGCTAAAATTCTCAAAAAATGGAGGTTCTTGGATGTAAGTAGAATCCTTATCCCATTCATAAACATCACCTATGCTACTAGGAATTTCATTCCAAAGTGGGTTGTCATCGGTAAAGTTAGAATATAAGCGGCGGAAGGTTTCGGCATCCATTGCTATACCGAGTACTTGGCTTAGTTCTTCGCTTGATGGCCAAATGTCACGCAAGTAAACATCATTGCCATCACTCCCTTTACCAATAGGTTCGCTAGTCATATCAATATTAATTTTTCCTGCAATAGCAAAAGCTACTACTAATGGAGGACTCATTAAGAAATTAGCCTTAATACTTTGGTGGACACGAGCTTCAAAGTTACGATTTCCACTTAGCACACTAGCTGCAATTAGGTCATTTTTTACAACAACGTCTTCTACTTCGCTATCTAGTGGGCCAGAATTGCCAATACAGGTTGTACAGCCATAACCAACAGTGTAAAAGCCTAATTTATCTAAGTAGGGTTGTAGGTCAGATTTTGCTAAATAATCAGTAACTACGCGTGAGCCTGGCCCCAAAGAGGTTTTGACATGTGGTGGTACAGACAGCCCTTTTTCTACAGCTTTTTTAGCAAGTAGCCCTGCTGCAAGCATTACGCTAGGGTTTGATGTGTTGGTACAAGAGGTTATTGCTGCAATTAAAACGTCACCATGTCCTAGGTCTACAGCTTTGCCACTAGCGCGAGACTCTACTGTAGATGTTAAAATTGGCAAACTACTAGATTTCTGTCCATTACTAAAACTTACCTGTACACGTTTTCCAAGTTCTTCACTAGGTTTGTTATAACCATTTTCCTTAACAGGTTTTTGGAATAGGTCAATAAATTTAGACTTTACTTCTGTAAGGTTGATACGGTCTTGTGGACGTTTGGGGCCAGCAATTCCGGCTTGTACTTCAGCTAGGTCAAGCTCAAGAGAAGTACTGTAATTACAATCTCCTTTTTCTGGCATACCAAACATTTCTTGAGCCTTAAAGTAATTACGAAAAGCATTTACTTGTTCTTGTGTTCGGCCAGTTGCTTGTAAATAACGACAGCTTTCTTCATCTACAGGGAAAAATCCCATAGTTGCACCATATTCTGGTGCCATATTGGCGACCGTGGCACGATCTGGGAGTGATAATGATGCTGCACCTTCGCCAAAATACTCTACAAACTTTCCTACTACTTTGGCTTTACGAAGCATTTCTGTGCAATGTAGTACTAGGTCTGTTGCGGTTACACCTTCACGCAGTTTTCCTCTCATATGAAAACCAACTACATCAGGGGTTAAAAAGTATACAGGCTGTCCTAACATTCCTGCTTCGGCTTCAATACCACCTACACCCCAAGCAACAATGCCTAAGCCATTAATCATTGTAGTGTGAGAGTCTGTTCCAACTAGTGTATCAGGGTAATAAGTATTGTCTTTTTGCAGTACACCTTTAGCTAAGTACTCTAGGTTTACTTGGTGAACAATACCAATACCAGGAGGAACAACCTTAAAGCTTTCAAAGGCTTGCATACCCCACTTTAAGAACTGATAGCGCAAGCGGTTACGCTCAAACTCAATTTCCATATTAAGTTTAAGCGCGTCGCTTTGATTAGAGACATCTACTTGGACAGAGTGGTCTACTACAAGGTCTACAGGTACGAGAGGCTCAATAATTTTAGGATTTTTCCCCATACGATGTACTGCTGAACGCATTGCAGCTAGATCAACTAGGAGTGGTACACCAGTAAAGTCTTGTAAGACAATACGTGCTACAACAAATGGGATTTCTTCTGTACGTTCTGCATTTGTTTGCCAATTGGCTAAAGTTCGTACATCTATTTCACGTATTTTTTTATCATCATAGTTACGTAAGACTGACTCTAGTACAATACGAATACTTACAGGCAATTTAGAAATAGGGCCAATGCCCGCTTTTTCCAGTTGTGGTAAAGAATAGAATTTACCAGTTTGACCATTACCAAGCTCAAAAGTCTGTAAAGTGTTAAAAAGATTATGCATGTCTGTTCCACCTATTTTTAGTTATATTTATAAACCATTGCTCATAAACTAGTTATGAACACCTAAGTTAACCATTTATTAACCATTTAACAGCGAAACAGTTTAATTGCCCATCACCACTACGTCAAGCAAGACTTAGCCAAGAAATTTGTTTAATTTGTTTTTATTAAAACTTAGGATGAGAAATTCCAAGCAAGGTATTTTGAATAACTCAACTATGTTATCCTTTTCTGGCTAAATTAATTACTTAGTACAGAATTCTCTCAAAGCTTTTCCTTAGGTGGAACATGTCTGAGTCTAGAGCTTTATAGAGCATTCTGAGAACAGGTTTAGCAACAGTTGCTACCTATCAAAAAAAATTAATTTTCTAATATAGTAGGAATGTTAAATGAAATCTAGTGATGTATTACGAGCTTGGAACCGTATCTTAGGCGGAAACTATCCATCTTTATCAGTTGAAATTACAAGAGAATGTCCTTTGCGTTGTCCTGGTTGTTATGCCTATGAGCCTTCACACTTAGGCGGTCTTGGTACTTTAAGGCAATTAGCTGATTATAAAGGACAAGATTTGGTTAATGGTGTACTTGCTTTAGTAAAACAATATAAGCCACTACATTTGTCAATAGTTGGAGGAGAGCCACTTGTTAGGTTTCGTGAGTTAAATACACTATTACCAATACTAAGTGAAATGGGGGTAGCTGTTCAGCTTGTTACCAGTGCTGTAAGAGAAATTCCGCCAGAGTGGGCAAAAATAAAAGATTTATTTTTGGTTGTGTCTATTGATGGTCTACAACCAGAACATGACGAACGGCGTAAACCTGCAACCTACGAAAAAATACTAAAAAACATTGTTGGTCATGGCATCACAGTACACTGCACAATTACTAACCAAATGACTAAAAAGCCCAAATATTTTGAGGACTTTTTGTCTTTTTGGTCAAATCGTGATGAAGTTAGGAAAATTTGGTTTAGCCTTTTTACTCCACAGGTTGGCGGCCAAGATGAAGAAATTATTTCAGGAGAGACTCGCGAAAGTTTACTTGTTGAGCTTGCTACTTTACGTGATAGGTTTCCAAAATTAAATTTGCCTGATGTAGTAATTGCAGGATATCGTAATCCTCCAAGTTCGCCGAAAGACTGTATTTTTGCTCGCA
>JAHFUF010000290.1 GCA_023265235.1 Blastocatellia bacterium | reverse complement strand
CATTATTCTTTGTACTACCCATAATTACTTGATTCTAATATAGATAATCCTTAACTTAATGCCATTGAGCTTTAGCTGGATGCTTTAGCAAGAAAGCTTTGCTTTCTTATTTTAAGAAATTAACTGCGAAGCATCCTTATTGACACGACTTGGAAGGTTAGCTGTAAGTTCTTTAGTTACAACAGCCAACTTTGCTACGACAAACCGCTAAATCCTTTAGATTTGAAGAGGATTTCATAATGAATAAGTAATTATACAGAACTAACCTTCCAAGTCGTGTTATTGAAACTCTTAATCTTTAGCCGAACTTTGTTCGGTTTAGACTTCAGTCTACTTTTCCCGAACCCACCTACTTTAGTAGGTGGAGATTCAGTTGCTTTCTTCCATAACCATTGCCCTTTTTTACGTGGCCATCGCAAAGGTTTGGCTCCCATTGAAATTCTACAGGGTGACACTCCGCATGCGCTCTCTGCGCAGCGGCTTCTTTGGGCGAAGCCGAGACTTCCTGCGATTAAGAGAAATTCTTTAAGTGAGCCGGTGTAGACGAAAACGGCAGTCCTTGCCCCGTGAGAGCGACCACATTGTTTTCGTAATGGACTACGGCTAGCTCGGGCGGTGCCACTTGCCCGTCTCTCTTGTCCTGCCCTTCGGCGTTATAGAGAAGAGAAACACCTACTTTTTTCAAAATAGGCTTTTTGAGCGAAACTTGTTTATTAAAACGAGCAAATAAACGTAAACCTATGTTATTAGAAGCATTTAAGTCTGCATTTCCACGATGACCATTTGGACAAGTAAACATTGGTGCACCTGGACGATATTCTTTAGGTTTTTGGTTTCTATTATGACGTGCTACAACTTTTTGGCAATAAGCACACAAGCGGCTTGTATTTTTTGGACTAACTCTACTGGTTAAAATGCCTAATTCATAAGCTTTGTACTGGGTAAAGTGATATATTTTTCCTCTTAGCCAATAGGAGCGTTTCTCATTTCCACGGCGCGAATATTTGCCTTTTTGTGGTTTAAAGTTTCCTAAATGCTCAAATACTATTATTCTAGCTCTATATTCAAAGGCAAATTCTACTATTCTACGACTAACACGATGTGCTTCATATTTGTCTAAGTTGTTTATATATTCCCATAACTTCTTATTATCTTGCTCGTATGGACGTAAATTACCTGTTTTTCTCCTTTTCTTTGCCACTCTACCTAAAGCACGCTTCCTACGGCCAGAACTGGCTTTTCCTCCCCCTATGAAGCGAGAGGCCAAAACGGTACCGTCGGCTTTTAGTATGCGACATACTGCTAAATTATTGTTGATGTTTAAGTCTACTGAGCATATTACTAGTTCATTGCTAGTATCCTTACTTACTTGTTGTTTTATTGGAGCAACTTTTATTTTTTTCTCAAAACAAATGTGAAGAAATAGCTTTTTACCTTTTACTACTAGTTTAGGGCTTGCTTGCTCCCAACTTTGGGGAAAAGAACGTCCTGACATACGATATTTTACCCATATCCAAGCTTGTCCAGTATAGAGCTTTAAGTACACTTCTTTCTCATTAACTATTCTGTACATTCCTTGGTAATAAACTGGGTTTTGATGAAATTCTTTTGGCGGTTGCGGTGGTCGCTCGTTAAACTTTTTCTTTCGAAGTTGTGCTTTATCTTTCTTTTTATGCCAACGCTCTAAGTTTGAATGAAAAGAACGTGCTTGTCCTATTGCACTATTTATTGCTGCTCGTCGAAACATTGCTGGCAAATTCCACGGCAATGCAAATGCTGGTTGTGGGTTTGCTAAGGTTTCTACTGTAAGCCTTTCTAATTCTGTAAGCAGTTTCTTAGTGCTTAATTCTAATAAACTTTGATGGCCTTGTAGCAACTCAAAATAGAACTTTATTGCCTCATTATACAACTCTTTAGTTGCTTTTGCTGCTTCTACTCTTTTACTTTCTAGTTGTTCTATTATCGTTTTTGTTGCTGGCATTGTTAGTTACTTACCTTTTTGTGCCTCTACATATTTTGCTATTGTTGTTGCAGATACATTTCCTGCTGTTGATGCAAAATATGCTCTATTCCATAACGAAGGCAGTCGTCTTAATACTTCGTATTTCTTTCTTAAATGGTATGAGGTTATTCCTTTACACTCTTTTACTACTTCTGCCGCGCTTGTTGAAGGGTCTACTCTTACAAATAGATGTATGTGGTCTAACTGTAAGGCTAATTCCAATATTTCCCATTTTTTCTCTTGGCATTTTTCCCTTATTATTCTTTCGCAGTCTTGGGCTATAGCCCCACCCAGTATTGCTTTACGCCTCTTGGGACACCATATTAGATGATATACTATTAAGTGTATTCTATGTTCATCTCTTTGATATTGCATTTGTTGATATTATATACTTTATCGACAATTAACACAATTAAAAATTTATGGCTAAAGCCGCTTTTAGCTTTCGAGAAACTCGCCTATCTACACGCCTTGAAAGGCGGTAGCTTGCGGCACGCTTTAGGAACGGTCAGGTAATAGGGTTTCTCATGCTAATAATCGTACTAAATGACGCTTTATACCAAACCTACAAACACAGCGTTTTTGGGTTCCTAGCCAAAATCGTTGGATTAGGCTTAAAGTCAGCACTAAAGCAATAAGGTAATTAAACTAGGTTTAAATTTTTAACTTCTTGTTTAGTCTTTTCTACTGTTGTTTCAAGTTTTGGAAACAATGCTTTAGCGTCGTTAAAAGCAGATTTATGAGCTAGGTTTTCTAGGTCTTTTATTACATTTGTTAGTTCTTTTGCTGCAAGCTGTAAACATATATTTTTTAGTTTATGTGTAGTAAAAACTAGCAGTGTTTTATCTTGTTTAGTAATTGATGAAACAATTTCTGAAAGAAACCTAGGAATATTATTAAGAAAACCATTTACTGCAACACTCATTATTTCTCTATCCTCTCCATATATTTCTTTAAGTTCTTCTATATCTATAATTGGTAGATTAATTCGTGTAGTGATTGTTTTAGTCAAGGGTTCAGCATTTTGTAGTATTATTTTTTGTATAGTTTTTGTTAGTAGTTCTATATTAAGAGGTTTATTTAAATAAGCATCTACTCCTACAGCAAAACCTTTTTCCTCATCTTCTTTTCTTACTGAAGCTGTAAGCATAATAATAGGTATGTGAACACCAGTATTTTTTTCAAGTTTACGAATGTTTTCTGTTGCTTCTAGCCCATCCATTACTGGCATTTGCAAGTCCATTAAGATTAAGTCAAACTCTTCTTCTTGAATTGCTTTTAGTGCTTCTAACCCATTATTGGCAAGCTTTACTCTATGACCTTTTTTGGTTAATTGCCTAACAAAAACCATTTGATTCATTTCATCATCTTCTGTAAGCAGTATATTAAGAGGTTTTATTTGATCTTCGGGTAGCTTTAGAGAAACCATCTGTATAGTGGCAAATTGCTGAAGTTTGTCTAAAAGCTCTTCTTCCTTAAAGGGCTTACCTAAGAGCTTATTTATTCCTAAAGGTTTGTATCTAAAGGCATTTTTCCAATGTGTAAAGGGTGCCATTAATATTATGTTTTGTGAAAGAAAAACTTCTTTTGCTTTGTTAATTAAAGAAATATCAGAAACATCTGCTATTTGATTATCTAATAACAAGATATTAGTTTGGGTTTTACTTAGTTTAAGATTAACTGCAGTTTCTAGGTCTGAGGCTAAAAAGTGAGGCGTTTCCCATTGTTTAAACAAAGCAGATAAAAATTCTCCATGTGCAAGGTTTTTTGTAACAATAAAAACAGGTCTTTTCTGTAAGTTATTTGTAGGAAAAGAATAGGAAACCCCTTTTTCTACGACTTTACAAGGTACAATAAAATGAAAAGTGCTGCCATGATTAGGTAGGCTTTCTAGCCAGATTTTTCCTTGCATTAGCTTTACTAGCCTATGAGAAATGGCTAGACCTAAACCTGTTCCTCCATAGCGTCTTGTATTAGAAGAATCAGCTTGTTCAAAAGGAGCAAAAATAAGCTGTTGTTTGTCTTCAGCAATACCAATTCCTGTGTCTTCTATAGAGAAATGTAGATAAAATATATGTTCAGCCTTAAGCATTGATACCGTTACTTGTTGCCAAGATGTAACTGAGACTGTCACACTTCCTTGATCTGTAAATTTAATTGCATTACTTACTAAATTAACAATGACTTGTTGTAGGCGAATAGGTACGGCAATTAATTTATCAGGTAAATTAGGGTCAACTATATTAATTAGGTCTAAGCCTTTTTTATGCGCACGTTCAGCCAAGGCTTTAAGTATATCTCCTTGGAAGCTACGTAATTCAAAAGGAGCTTCTTGCAAGCGCATTTTGCCTGCTTCAATTTTGGAAAAATCTAAAATGTCATTAATAATTTCTAATAGCATATTTGCAGAAGAGCTTAAATTATTTAAATAAAACCGTTGTTCCTGAGAAAGCTGTGTTTCTGATAAAAGGTCTGTTAGCCCAATAACAGCATTCATAGGGGTGCGGATTTCATGGCTCATATTAGCCAAAAATTCACCTTTAGCATGACTTGCATTTTCTGCTATTTCTTTGGCTTTACTTAATTGTTCTTGAATTTGCTCTAGTTGGATAATTTGATTTTTATGCTCAGAAATATCGCGTGCAACTTTAGAAAAACTAATTATATTTCCAGATAAACTATAAATAGGTGAAAGAGTAAGCGACAAAGGAATTAAACGATTATCTTTGGTTTTACGGTAACATTCATAGGTAATCGCGCTCTTAACCTTACTTAGGTCTATTTCTGGTTTATTGCTATCAGGAAGTAAAATTCTACTAGATTGCCCAATAGCCTCTTCTGGGGTATAACCAAAGAGGTTTTCTGCTCCTTTGTTCCAGCTTGTAATAATACCATCAGTGGTTTGGCTCATAATGGCATCTTTTGAAGAGGTTACTATTGAAGCTAAAAAGGCTTGCTTTTCTGTCGCTAATATCTGTTGAGTAACATTTTCACGAGCTACAACCACTCTTATAGGTATTTGTCCGCTAAAACGAGAAATTCGCAAGTTAAACCAATTTTTTTCTTTACCACAATAACTAGGATAGAGCATTTCATAAACAGGAAGCTCACCTTTAATTACACTCTCAATCCCTCTTGTTAAGAGTTCACCGCGTAGATTGTCAGTAGTTTTGCTAGTATTTCTCCATACTGATAAATAATTACTTCCTACTCCAAATTTTTCTGGGGTTTCTTCATTATCTAGTGCAAACTTTTGCCAAGCTTCATTAACCGTTAAAATAACACCTTTTTCATCAAGGACTGCTATATGGGCAGTTAAGGCATTAATAGTCTCTTGTGCAAAACGCTCAGAATCTACTAAAAGCCTTTGAGGTTGTTTTATTTCATCATTTTGGTTAATTGTTGGATTAATAGACATTTAGTCCTCATTTACTAGCTAACTACTTTGTTGTCTTAAAATATTATGACATTACAGTTTTAATAAAATTAATGTTTTGATAAAACATAATTAGGTGAAACGAAGATTATAGCTGAAACTATAAAGGTTTTTCTAATAGTTTTAATAAGTTTTAATGAATTACGACTAGGTGAAATATAGGGGAGAATTTAGGGTTAATAGTTTTACTATCAATAGAATAAAAATTTTAATATGAGCGTAAATAATGTTCATTGATTTATCTATAGGCTATTTTCAGATGCCACTATCTGGTAATAGCCCAATCATTTAGGGCTGGGGGCTTAAGAAAAAATAGAGTCTCCCAAGAGGATCCCAAGGGATAGTCTATTTTTGATTAAGAAAGCTTGATCGGCTTGAAACTTCCTAGGTAAGTCCTTAATATTGCATATGTCTGTTTTTACGAGTAGTAATAGTAACTAAGCTTAGCAAAATTTTTCGGGAGACAGTAATGAGTACTGGGCAAGAGGCACTATCTCTATCAAGTTTTATTTTGTCTCGATATCAAGATAGAATTCAACTTCGCAACTACACAGGGAAAACTCTTGGTAATAGTTGTGAAATACTCTCAGAAATTGTGCCAGAATTTGGATTAACTCCCATTATAATTCTTGGAACTGGAAATTGTGCAGATAAAAAAACTCTGTTAAATAAATGCCACTTAGCTTTAGAAAATGCGAAAAAAACTTTTATTTTATATAATGAATTTCCAGTAATTTCTGAAAAAAGCTGGGGGATTTTTTTATCAGAAGAACATCCTTTACTTGCAGACTGGTTTTTTATTGTTTATGCTCCAGAAATTGCCTATTTAGTATTAGTCAAAACAAATGCTGAACTAGAGGCAGCAGAAATCCCAGTAATAGTTTCTTATGATCGTGAAATAATAAAAAATAGTTTACATTGGCTAACTAGTAAACTAGTAGAAATAGATCAAGAAAAACTTATCAATAACTTTTCAGAAATAGACAAAATAGTAGTTACTCCTCTACAAAGAGAAGCTTGTTTAGTACGGGTTTTAGAAAAAGTTACATTTAATCTTAATCGTGCACCAGAAGAATATGAGCGTATTGCACAAGAAATGGAGTCTACTCTTTATCAACTTGCCTTGACTAATAGCGAACTAGCTCTACTTAATAGAATGCAAGAGTTAATCAGTCGCTCTCTTGACACAAAAGAAATTTATCAAGGCGTATTAAATGCAGTAGAAGTAGCAGACTTAGAAGCTGTTGTTATACTGCTTTTAGATGAAGAT